>JAUIGT010000059.1 GCA_030432615.1 Verrucomicrobiia bacterium | reverse complement strand
GCCGGCACTCGGCCAGGAGTTCATCGACGGTGAAGCTCGGCGGCTTCATCCGCTCCACGGTGAATCCCTTGCCCAACGGCCATCGCTCCAGGTCGGGCGACCAGACGTGGACATGGGCGTCGATCCAGCCTTCGGGATCGAAAGCGACCGGCTCGGGCTTCGGATCGGAACAGGCCGTGGTCATCGCGCCGACGGCGGCGCCGCCGGAGACCTGAAGAAAATCGCGTCGATTGAGTTTCATGGTGAGGCAACAGGGTAGAATGGTGAAGTCAACACAGTCCAACGAACGAATGTCCCGGAACCAAGCGCCGATTTTTCGAATCGTGCGGCAGACCAGAATCCGTGGTCATCCGCGAGCGCGAAGCGCGTCCGGGTTCTATCCGCGCCGAGAACTTTGCACGGATGCAACAGGGATGAGACACGGATTTCCACGGATTGTCTTGGGTTCGGGTTTCTCCGGCGTTGGGTCGGGTCGATTCCAGTTCACCTTCCGAAATCACGAAGGAAGGCACGATAAAATTCGGTGGCTTTTTCGAGTTGGGCGATCTCGATGAACTCCACGGCTCCGTGAGCCTGGTCGATGGAACCGGGACCGAAGATGATGCTGGGAATGCCGGCCCGCGAGAGCTTGGTGCAATCACAGCCGAAGGGAACGCCGACCGGCTCCGGGTCCTCATTCATTGCCGCCAGCACGGCGGAAGCCGTCGCCACCACCGACGCTTCGGCGGGCGTTTCCATGGCTTCGTCGACGAGCTGCGGAGGCTGCTCCAGCTCGGCTCCGAGAGGCTCCACGATCGCGGCAATCTCGTCCAGCACCGCTTCGCCCGTTTCGCCGGGAAGGAGACGACGGTCCAGGGAAACCGCGCAATGCTCGGGCACGAAGTTCACCTGGGCACCGCCCTCGATGAGCCCGATCGAAAGCGTCGCCGGCCCCAGGAGCGGATGAGTGGTCTCCTCCGCCAACCGTTTTGCCTCCCGATCGAGCGCCTCGATGACCGGTGCCATGGCGACGATGGCGTTGCGCCCGAGATGCGGCTTGGAACTGTGGGCGGACTTCCCGCGCGTGGTGACGCGGAACCGGAGCACGCCCTTGTTGGCCCGCACCACGCGCAACTCGGTGGGCTCGGCGACGACGGCGGCCTCGGGTATCGGCCTGCCGCATTTCCTCAGCCACTCGATCAGCGCGGTGACACCGCGGTAGTGGTGCTCCTCGTCGATGACGGCGGCGAAAATCACGTCGCAGGGCGGCGTCTCAGTCGATTCCGCCAGGTCGCGCGCCGCGTGCATCATCGCCGCGAGCCCCCCCTTCACGTCGCAGGCGCCGCGGCCGAAGAGTCGGCCATCGCGGATCTCCGGTTCGAAGGGCGGGATCGTCATGTCCGCGACCGAAACGGTGTCGAGGTGTGCCTCCAGCAGGACACATCGATCGCGATCCCGTCCCGGCAGCCGAGCGAGCACGTTGGTCCGGCCGGGGAGGACTTCGTCCTCGATGATTTCCAGCCCGGACTCGGCCAGGAAGCGCTTCACGAAGGTACCGGCCTCCGCTTCGCCGGGGCCACCCCACTCCGGGTTGACGCTGTCGATGCGCACGAGCGCGGCGAGAGTTTCGAGGACGGTATCCATGGAATGCCCCTACCATGGCGAAGGTTCTCCCTCGGAAAAGGGGCGGATTTCGGGATGCGGGTTTCTCTTTTGCCCCCACCGGGAATTGCACGTAGAGGAGAAACTGCATGAACGCCCCCGCCACGCCCTTTCCCCCTTCCCGTCCCGTCCGGCCCGGTGCCCGACTGGCGATCGTCGCGCCCTCGGGGCCGTTCGACCGCGAGCGATTCGAGGCCGGGCTGGCGGTGCTGCGGAGTCGCTACGAAGTCGGTTTCGACGAAGGCATTTTCTCCCGCACCGGCTACTTCGCCGGAGCCGACGAACGAAGGCTGGAGGAACTCCGGGAGGCGATCCGGAGTCCGGAGATCGATGCCATCGTCTGCGCGCGCGGTGGCTACGGCGCGACGCGCTTGTTGCCGGGACTCGAACCATCGGAGGTCACGGAGGCGAACAAGACGCTGGTCGGTTTCTCCGACATCACCGCGCTGCATGCTCTCTGGGCCCGGGCGGGGGTTCGCTCGATCCACGGGCCGATGGTGGCTTCGCTGGCGCGGGGAAACGAGCGCATCGTTTCGGAATGGTTCGCCACCCTGGAAAGGCGCGACGGTCCGGAGAGTTGGACGGTCGAGCCGCTCGTCTCCGGCTCCGCCGAAGGTCGGCTCATCGGCGGCAACCTGGCGGTGCTCGGGGCCCTGGCGGGAACGCCTTACGCGCCGCCCGTGGACGGCTGCCTCCTTTTCCTCGAGGACGTGGGTGAGCGTCCCTACCGGGTCGATCGGGTGCTGACCTCGTTGCGGCAGGCCGGTTGGTTGGAACGCTGCGCGGGTTTTATCCTCGGCGCCTTCACCGAAGGCGATCCCGGGCCGGACGGCGTCACGCTGGAGGAGGTGCTCCACGACCGACTCGGCGATCTCGGAGTGCCGGTGGTCACCGGGTTCCCCGCCGGCCACATCGACGACAACGAGCCGCTGACCTTCGGCGCCAGGGCCCGGATCGAGGGCGGGACGGTGACGGTGGAGGGGTAGACGGGAACGGGGGGCAGGATAGCATCCCGCCGATCCAGACGCGAGAGAGCAAGGCGGTTCTCGCAGGCCAGCGACTCCCGTCGCGGCGGCTCGCATCCAGCCATGCCGCGACAGGAGTCGCTGGCCTACTTTACGGAAGAGAAACTTTTTTCTTGCCAGGATTACAGATGTAATCTAAACATGGATTACACCTGTAAGATTTGACCCGCGAACCGATGCCGAAGACGCCTGAGATTCCGAAGATTTCCGATTCCGAGTGGGTGGTGATGCGCGTGTTCTGGGGGCGCGGCGAAGCGACCTCCGGTGAGGTCGTCGCGGAACTGGAGAACGAGACGGACTGGAAGCCGAAGACCATCCAGACCCTGATCCGCCGGCTCGTCCAGAAAGGCGCGCTCGATTTCGAAAAGCAGGGCCGGGAATATCTCTACCGCCCCGCCGTGGACGAGAAGACCTGCGAGCAGGCCGCCAGCAGGCAGTTCATCGACCGGGTCTTCAACGGCAAGCTCGCCCCCTTTCTCGCCAACTTCGTCGAGCAGTCGAACTACTCCGACGAAGAGATCGCCCAACTGAAACGCATCCTGGAAGACGGAGGAACTCCCGATGGAAACGCTGATTGATTCCACCACCGCCGCCGCTCTCTGGGTGGCGAAGAACTCGCTCGCCGGAAGCCTGCTCCTCGGCGCCTTCCTGTTCTTGTTCCTCGCGCTCGGGCGGCACCTGGCGCCCACCTTGCGGGTCGTGCTCTGGAGCGTGGTCGGACTGCGCCTGCTGCTGCCTTTCGCGCCTTCGAGCGAACTGAGCATTCACAACCTGCTCCCTTCACCGAAGACAGCCGTGGCGACGCCCCTGGTGGCACCCATCGAATCGGAGCCGGTGGTTTCCAACGAAGCAGCGGCGACGCCGATTCCCATGGCGGAACCAGCCGCGCCCGTTTTCTCCGAGGAAGTATCGGCCCCGTTTTCCCTGACCTGGCAGAATGCCCTCGCGCTGGGCTGGGCCGGGATCGCCCTGGGATTGATGGGGTTCGCCCTGGCTCGCCAGCGTTCCACGCATCGGCGCATCGTTCGCCTTCCTCTGGTGAAAAGCGCGCCGCTTCGCTCCCTGCTCGCGGACTGCACGCGTCGTTCCGGCGTGAAGCGGCGACTGCGCCTGGTCGCGGCGCCTCCCGGCTCCGGGGTGGCGGTTTTCGGCTTTCTCCGCGTCAGCCACCTCGTGGTGCCGGCCGACCTCGAGGAACGCTACTCGGAGACGGAGATCCGCGGCATCCTGCTTCACGAACTGGCCCACGTGCGGCGAGGCGACCTGCTCATCAACTGGATCGTGCTCGGCGTGCAGTGCCTCCACTGGTTCAACCCACTGGTCTGGATCGCCGGGCGCCGTTTTCTCGCCGACCGCGAGGTTCTCTGTGATCGCGCCGCGTTGCGCGGACTGCCCTCCGACCAGCGCCGCGACTACGGCACCGCGCTCCTCAAGGCGCTGCAACTGGGTCGGACCCCGCGCCCCTGCCCCGCCCTGGTTCCCTTTGTGTCCCGAAAATCTGAACTCGAACACCGTCTTACCATGATTGCCAATCCCCGCTCACGCAGTCTCCTGCTGCAACTCACCGCCGGCCTTTTCGCGGTCGTCGTCGCCATCACCACCTTCACCTCCGCCCGTGCCGACGAGCAACGCGGCGAACGCGACGACCGCCGCGAGAGCGCTCGTGACGGAGAACGCGAGGGCGGCGAGCGCTCCCGCGAAGGTGAGCGCGAAGGAGGAGAACGTTCCCGCGAAGGAGCCCGCGACGGGGATCGTCCCCGCGAAGGAGAAATGCGCCGCGAAGGCGAGGGAGGTTCCCGCGAAGGGGCTCGGGACGGCGACCGTGAAGGCGGAGAACGCTCCCGCGAAGGCGCCCGCGATGGCGATCGTCCCCGCGAGGGAGCCAGGGACGGTGAAGGTGCTCGCGAGGGAGCGCGAGACGGAGGGTCACCGATGTCACGCGCCGACCATGAGATCACGGTATTTCGCGACGGCGTCAGCTTCGGCGGTCGCAAGTACACCACCATGGCCGATTTTCGCAATGCGCTCCGGGGTCAATCCGGCACCAGCGCCTTGGTCGCCGCCGATCCCGACACACCGTTCCAGACCGTGAATGCGGTGATCGACACCCTGAAGGCCTCCGGAGTCCGGGAAGTGACCCTGGCCCAACGGGACGGGGAAGGACGAGCCGGCATGCGTGACGGCGACCGTCCCCGCGAAGGCGCTCGGGATGGAGAAGGATCTCGCGAGGGCGCCCGGGACGGCGATCGGTCGCGCGAGGGAGAAATGCGCCGCGAGGGCGACGGTGGCTCCCGAGAAGGCGCCCGCGACGGCGACCGGGAAGGCGGAGAGCGCTCGCGGGAAGGTGCCCGTGACGGCGACCGCCCGCGGGAGGGCGATATGCGTCGCGAGGGGGATCGCCCCCGTGAAGGCGCCCGCGACGGAGAAGGATCTCGCGAAGGAGCTCGCGAAGGAGCTCGTGAAGGAGCTCGCGAAGGGGCTCGCGACGGCGATCGGCCGCGCGAGGGAGAAATGCGCCGCGAAGGCGACGGCGAAGGCGGCTCCCGTGAAGGGGCTCGGGACGGGGATTCTTCCGCCGCCGAGGCCTCCGAACGCGAGATCAACCAGTGGACCCGCATCTACGGCGCCTACGACAAGGACGGTGACCGCGCGGTCACCTTCGAGGAATGGGTGTCGATGAAGAACTACGAACTCACCAGCGACCAACGCGACCGCGAGAAAGGCTGGTTCGATCAGGCCGACGGCAACGGCGACGAGAAGGTCACGCTGGGCGAGTGGATCGATTGGAAAGCCAGCCAGGGACGGCGCGGTTGATCGGCAGGCCCATCCCCTTCGAACCGGCAATTCCGACCTCTCCCCACCATGAGCGCCGGTCGTTTTTCCACGCTCGTATTCGGCCTGACTTCCCTGCTCGCCACCACTTCGGTCTTCGGTGCCGAGGTGGAGGAAGGCGAGATCCCGTGGTCTTTCGCCCCGCTGGTGCGACCGGAACTTCCGGAGGAATCCTTCGGCTCCTGGCCGCTGGATGAGCTCGACCACTTCATCGCCGCGCGTCTCGCCGAAAAGGACCTGCGCCCCAATGCCGGCGCCGACCGACTCACCCTGATCCGTCGAGCCGCCTTCGATCTCACGGGCCTGGCGCCGAGCCTGGAGGAAATCGATCGCTTTCTCGCCGATCCGGCACCCGACCCCGAGGCCTTCGCGCGGGTGGTCGACGACTACCTCGCCCGTCCCCAGTTCGGGGAGCGCTGGGGGCGCCATTGGCTCGATGTGGCCCGCTACGCCGACAGCGTAGGCCGCACCTGGAACGCGCCCTTCGTCTACGCCTGGCGCTACCGCGACTGGGTCATCGATGCCTTCAACCAGGACAAATCCTATCGCCGTTTCATCGCCGAACAGATCGCGGGCGACCTCCTCCCCGCCGACACCGTGGAACAGCGCCGGGAACAGGTCGTCGCCACCGGTTTTCTCACCCTCGGATCGCTGGCCATCAACATGGGAACCGGCGAGGCTTTCGTGCTCGACCAGGTCGATGACCAGATCGACGTGACCACCCGCGGCTTTCTCGCGCTCAGCGTGGCCTGCGCCCGGTGTCACGATCACAAGTACGACCCGGTCGCCCAGATGGACTACTACGCGCTGGCCGGGATCTTCTACAGTTCGTGGACCTACTCCGGCACGCCGCATGTCAGCGAACACGCCGGCTACGGCTACGTGGATCCCGAGATGCTTGTCAGCCTGCCCGAAGACCTCGACTCCCCGGTCGATCGGGTGCGCTCCGTTCCGGTGGGCATCCATTCCATGAGCGACCTTCGCCAATTCGGCGGCAAGGCTCCCCCGCCCTTCGAGATCCAGTCCGACTGGGCGATGGGCATGCGGGACGGCAAGCCGGTCGATTGCGCCCTGCGCGAGGGCGGCATGGCCTGGGACCGCGGTGAGACTCCACCACGCGGCGACATCCGCATTCCCTCGCTGCCGGAATTTCCCGAGATCCCCGAGGACGCCAGTGGCCGCCTCCAACTGGCGCAGTGGATCGCTTCCGCCGAGCACCCGCTCACCGCCCGGGTCATGGTCAATCGCGTCTGGCAGCACCTCTTCGGGAGGGGTCTCGTGGAATCGGTCGACAATTTCGGACTCACCGGACGGGAACCGAGTCATCCGGCCTTGCTCGATCACCTGGCCATCCGCTTCATCGAGGACGACTGGTCGGTGAAGGCCCTCATCCGGACGATCATGCTCAGCCGCACCTACCAGCTGAACAGCGACCACCAGGAAGCCGCCTACCAAGTCGATCCCGACAACGCCCTCTACTGGCGCTGTTCGCCGCGCCGGTTGGAACTGGAACCACTCCGCGACAGCCTGCTCCAGGTCGCCGGCCGGTTGGATCTCGAACCGCCCGCACCCGGGGTTCTCGCCGGCAACGGAGGCCGCGGGCGCGGCCGGACACGGGGCGAAATCGGATTCGAATCGCCCTACCGCACGATCTACCTGCCGGTGATCCGCGATTTCCTGCCGGACGAGTACGGCGTCTTCGATTTCCCCGATCCCAGCGCCGTCGCCGGCCAGCGCCACGTCACCACCGCTCCGCCACAGGCCCTCTTCCTCATGAACAGCCGGTTCGTCGAGAACTGCGCCCGCGACACGGCGCTGCGCATCCTCGATTCTTCCGCGGTGACGAGGGAAAAGCGGCTGAACCTCGCCTACCGCTCGATTCTCGGCCGCCCTCCCGTCCGGGAGGAAATCGACGACGCCGCGAATTTCATGGACGGTCTCGACACCACCGGCCTGGACGATCCCGAACTCTATCGCTGGTCCACCCTGCTCCAGGGCCTCTTCGCCTCCGCCGAGTTTCGTTATGTCTTCTGAGTTTCCTTTTTTTCTACCGGGAGCGCGGGTGTCTCGCCCACCCCGATGCCGGGAGAGCGGTGGCAACCACTCTTCGTAATTCGTCCCGACCGATGATGCGGGCGAGACGCCCGCGCTCCCAGTTTGAGCCATCCGCCCTTTGCCCATGAACTCCCGCCGCCACTTCCTCACCTCCACCGGTCCGGCCTTCGGATCGCTGGCCCTGAGCGCCCTGCTGCCCCGCTGGTCGGCTTTTTCCGCCTCGGGCGGCAATCCGCTGGCCCCTCGGGAAGGCCATCACCCGGCGAAAGCGAAGCGGGTGATCTTTCTCTTCATGAATGGCGGACCGAGCCATCATGAGACCTTCGATTACAAGCCGGAGCTGGCGCGCGCCGGCGGCCGCTACCTGCCTCCGGCGCTCGACTTTGCTCCGGCCGGCAAGAGCGGGCTCCTGATTTCCGAAGCCTTTCCCCAGTTGGCCAGGCACGCCGACGATCTCTGTGTCCTCAACGGAATGAGGATCGGGACCAACGGTCATCACCAGGCCGTGGTCCGACTTCACACCGGCAACGAGATGTTCGTGCGTCCCTCGATGGGAAGCTGGGTCGTCTACGGGCTCGGATCGGAAGCCGAGGACCTGCCCGGTTTCATCACCATCGATCCCATCGCCAATCTCGGCGGCGCGGGCAATTACGGGTCCGCTTTTCTCCCCGCCACCTTCCAGGGCACGCGAATCGGCGGCGGTAGCGGAAGCGTGCCCAATCTCGCGAATGGACGCCTCACCCGGGACGACCAGCGAAGCCAGCTGGATTTCATCAATCGCTCCAACCGCCGCCTGCTGGAAAGGCTGCCCGGCAATCCCGAGATCGAAGGCGTGATCCAGAGCTACGAGATGGCCTTCAAGATGCAGACCTCGGTACCGGAAACCTTCGACCTGGGCGACGAGCCCGAGTCCATCTTCGATCTCTACGGCATCAACGACGGAGTCTCCGCAAACTTCGGTCGCCAGTGCCTCATGGCTCGTCGGCTGGCGGAGCGCGGCGTGCGTTTCATCCAGCTGACCTCGAACGGCTGGGATCATCACGGAAACGTCGGCAGCGGCGTGCTCGATCGCGGCGCCACCATCGACAAACCGATCGCCGGACTGCTCTCCGACCTCAAGCAGCGCGACCTGCTCCGGGATACGCTCGTGGTCTGGGGTGGCGAATTCGGGCGCGGGGCCAGCGAGGACAACGCCGGTGGGCGCGGCCACAACGGGTCCGGTTTCACCTTCTGGATGGCTGGAGGCGGCGTGAAGGGTGGTCACGTGCACGGCGCCACCGACGAGGTCGGCCAGGAGGCGGTCGATGGAATCATGGACTTCCACGATCTCCACGCCACCATCCTGCACCTGCTCGGCCTGAACCACCGCAAGTTGACCTATCACTATGCCGGCCGCGATTTCCGCCTCACCGACACCAAGGGCAAGGTGAACGAGTCCATCATCGCCTGAGGTTCGACGCCCTTGCCTTCGTCCCTTCCGGAAAAGGAACGGCCCCTCGGCTTCCGCGCACGGTAGCCAAGGGGCCGGTTCACTTTTGGGGGAGGAGACGGGAAAGGGATCAGAATACCCAGCGCAGGCCGACGCGGGCGGTGGTGTATTCCTCGATGTCGCCGCCGAGGATGTTGTAGGTGCCGTCGGCGAAGAGCGAGCAGTTGTCCATCATGCGGAAGTCGATGCCGCCACCGAATCGGAAGAGTCCCTCGGTCTGACCGTCGGTGTGGACGCCGCCGCCGACGATGGCGTAGGGAGCGACGCACCCGATGGGAATGCGGTAGATGGCGTCGAGGGTGTAGTTCTGGATCTCGCTGCTGGTGTCGTAGACCGCCGCCGAGAGGTTGAAGCCGAAGTTCTCGTTGTAGAAGTAGGCCAGGCTGACACCACCGCCGATCTCGTCGTCGTAGCGGTCGCTGTCGGGGAAGAAGCCGGCGGCAAAGCCGCTGAATTCGAAGCCGGCGGGGAAACAGGTCGTGTCCACGATCGGCGCCTCGTAGGTCACGGCCTTGGAAGGCGGTGCGTAATCGACACCGGCCAGGGCGGAACCGCCGAGGAACAGGGAAATGGCTGCGAGAAGAGTGGTCGTTTTCATAGGGTTGTTTCGATTTCGTTGACAGGTGCGCGGGGAACGATGGATTCGCCCTTCCCGCGAGCGTTGGTTGAGGGCCGAGAGTGCAGGGCCGGTGCCAACGAGCATCGGCGCGCCGAAACCGTTGATTGCCAGTCTTTTACCTGGCCGGACCCGACCTCTCGACGCCGACAGGAACTCGTGCGTTCTGCGTGGAACGGCACTCGGGGAAATGCAGGATGCAATTCACCCGAGCTTGCGGTGCTCGCGCCCGCGTCTTCCGATCGAGTCGCCTGAAACCGGCTTCCGTTCCGGCCGCCCCTCAGCGCGCCTTTCCGGCGGCGGCGGCCCGCTTCTCCAACTCCGCATTCTTCTTCCGGGCGGCCTCGTACTCCGGATTCACGGCGACATCGTCCCAACGGGTGAGAACCCCGCGCAGGGAGTCCACGGATTCCGGATACTGGCCCTGGTCGTCGGTTTCCTCGATCCAGGTCGCGAGGATCTCGCGGTGACGGGCGAGTTCTTCGGCGAAGGCGGGATCGTCCACCAGGTTGTGGATCTCATGGGGATCGTTCTCCAGGTCGTAGAACTCCTCGGGAATGCGCTCCTCCGACCACATGAAGGCCTGCACCTCGTTCAGCTTGCCCGCCTTGTAGAGTTCACGCGGATTCTCGATGTAGTCGCGCCCGTCGCGATACTGCGGCTGCATGAAGGGCCGGTCGGTGAGAAAATTCCGCAGGTACTTGAATCGGGGCGTCGTGACCGCGCGCACCCGCTCGATGGTGTAGTCGCAGCGATCACGGGCCGAGACCACGAACTCCCGCGGCTCGAAGTCTTCCGCGAAGACGTCGCGACCTTCCATCCACTCCGGGCGCTCCACACCCGCGAGCCCGAGCGTGGTCACGGTGATATCGATCCCGCTGACCAGATCGTCCCGGCTGGCGCCCGCGTCGATCCCCGGTCCCGCGACGAGCAGCGGCACGCGGATGCCTCCCTCGTAGAGCCACTGCTTGTGACGCGGCGCCCGGAAACCGTGGTCGGTCCAGAAGAAGACCACCGTGTTTTCCAGCAAGCCGTCCTTCTCGAGCGAGGCGATGATTTCTCCCACCTCGTCATCGGTCTGGCGAATGGTGTCGTAGTGATGGGCGTATTCGCGGCGAAAGACCTCGTTGTCCGGGTAGTAGGGCGCGACCTTCATCTTCGCCATGTCGGTGTGCGGTTCCTTGTCGCTGTCCTGCTCGGGGTCGCAGCCCTTGAACTGGCCGGAATTCTTGCCCCCCTTCAGCTGGATCTGGGCGAAGAAGGGCTTGCCCTTCGGAGCCTTCCGCCAACCGGTGTGCGGTCCCATGTTTCCCGGCAGCGCGTCGTAGAGATCCTCGAGATCGAAGAGGAAGTTGAAATCGTTCTTCCCCTTGCTGCTGCAAACGTAGTAACCGGCATCCCGCATCACCTCGTAGACGGTCTTCACGCCCTCGGGCAGGTGAATCACCTCCTCGGGTACCCGCTCGCGGGAACTGCGATGGTTGTGCACGCCGAGCGAAGTCTGCATGGCCCCGAGCGCGATGGCCGAGCGACAGGCCGAGCAGACGCCGGCGGTCATGTAGGCGCGATCGAAACGCATCCCGCGGGCCGCCAGCGCATCGAGATTCGGCGTCGGCACGGTGTCGTCGCCGTAGCAACCGTACCAACCGTTCTGATCCTCCACGAAAATCCAAACCACATTGGGCCGTTCGTCGGCGGCGGTGCCGAAGGCGGGTGCCACCAGGAGAAGCAGGAGGAGAAGGCGATTCCGGACGGAGGAAAAAGTCATCCCCGTTTCTCCGTCATCGCGGCCCGCATTTCAAGACCGCATCACCGCCCCGGCGACAAAGCCGGCTGGCCTTTCCGATGCCGACCGTCTACGATCGAAGTTCATGAGCGGCATCATCGGACATGTCACCTACGCCGTCCTGGCGGAAAAGGCGGCCGCGGCGCGCAAGCTGCCCGTGGTCCCCGTGATCCGGAGGCATTTCTCCAGCTACCTCTGCGGCGCCTACCTCGGTTGCGACGTCCAGACCGTTCCCGCGGCGATCTGTCTCGATACCGGGGAAGGCGTGGGGCACGGCACCCAGAAACTGGAGCGCAGCCCGCTCACCGGCGGGCCGGTGAAACCGTGGACGCTGTCCTTGGAGGGACGGGAGATCACCCCGCGCGAGATTCACGAAACACTCTACGGACGCGCCCACCTCATCCTCGGTTGGCCGGCGCGGACGCGCGAACTCGCCATCGGGCTCGGCGATTTCCTGGACTACCTCGCCGACGTGGCCGGAGACGCCCTCGAACTGTTCGGTCCCGGTCACCGCCCGCTCGCCTACGTGCTGGGCTGGCTCACCCACGTGACGGGGGACGGACTGATCAAGTCGGTCCTCGAGGGCATCAATCTCGACCTGATCGACGGCAAGTACACCGCCACCAACCGCCCGGTGCAGGACCTGATCTCCTTCCACGACATCGGTCGCGGGGAACTCGGCCTCGACTGGCGGGCGCTGCTCGACGATCTCGCCCGGGCTCCGGTCGAGCCGGTGCAGGTCCACTACATGCGCTGCCGCGAGCCCCAGGGACGCCTCGGCGCCCATTTCGCCGACGGCTGGGCGCCTGAACTGACCCCGCTGCTCGAGGCGGTCATGACCGTCAATCGAGCCCACCAGCGCGCCCGGAATCCGCGACTGGTCCGGCAGCTCTCCCTGACGCCGGGACCGAAGGGGGAACCGACCTGCGATCCCGAACTCAGCCGCATCGCCGGCGGGCTCAGCTATCGGGAAATGCGCGAGGCCGCCGAGCGGGCCGACTTCCGCCACGCCCTCTGGCAGATGGGTGAACTGATCGCCGACGCGATGGAAAAGGTCATCGCCCGCCAGGAGCGACTCCAGGACCTGCCGGTGGATGACGGCCCCGACTGGGAAACCCTGACCCGGCGCTGGACGCCTCCGGGATGAGGTCTTTCTCCGCCCCGGACGCGAATCCGTGGGCCAACGCCGTTCACATTTTTCTCGAAAGCGATCACGATTCGTGGCAGGGGAAGTCTGCCTGTCAGCCCGGAAATCCCCCGCCCTTTCCCCATGAAAACGCTCCCCATCCTTCTCGTTCTTTCCCTCACCCTCTCCCTCGCCCGCGGCGCCGAAATCTCCACCGTCGCCGGCACCGGGGAAAAGGGATTCACCGGTGATGGAGGTCCCGCGATCGAGGCGACGCTCGACAATCCCTTCGGCGTCATCGTCGGGCCCGATGGCGACATCTACTTCACCGACACCATCAACCACTGCATCCGCAAGATCTCGCGAAAGTCCGGGATCATCACCGCCGTCGTCGGCCAGGGCGGCAAGAAAGGCTACAGCGGCGACGGAGGCCCCGCCACCGAGGCGCTCTGCTTCGAACCCTACGAGGTCCGCTTTCACGAGAACGGGGACCTCTACTGGGTCGAGATGCAGAACAACATCGTCCGCAAGCTCGATGCCCGCACCGGCAAGGTTCACACCGTGGCCGGCACCGGCGAGAAGGGTTTCGGCGGCGACGGAGGCCCCGCCACCGAGGCCCGGATGAATCGCCCCCATTCCATCCAGTTCGACGCCGACTACGCCCACCTGCTCGTCTGCGATATCGGCAACCACCGCATCCGCCGCATCGACCTCGAGAACGGCACCATCGAGACCTGGTGCGGCACCGGGAAGGCGGAACCGACGCCGGACGGCGCCAAGGTTTCTCCCGATACCCCGCTCAAGGGCCCGCGCGCTCTCGACCGGGCTCCCGATGGCGATCTCTGGCTGGCACTGCGCGAGGGTAACCAGGTCTACCGCATCGACATGAGCAAGGGGACGCTTCACCACGTCGCCGGCACCGGGAAGAAGGGCTTCGAAGGCAACGGCGGCCCCGCCAGGGAGGCCACTCTCTCCGGTCCGAAAGGCGTCGCCATTTCCCCGGATGGGAAACTGGTCTACCTCGCCGACACCGAGAGCCACTCGGTCCGCGCCATCGATCTCCGCAACGATCCGCCGACCCTGGAACTCATCGCCGGCACCGGGAAGAAGGGAGACGGCCCCGATTCTCCCGATCCTCTGAAATGCGAGATGGCGCGCCTGCACGGCGTCGGCATCGATCCCGTCACCGGCGACCTCTACATCGGCGACAGCGAGACCCACAAGGTCCGGAAAATCACCGGCCTCCCCGGCGGCAAGCCAACGGCATCGAACGGATCGACGAAAGAGGAATTCGAATTCCAGGGCCGCAAGGCCATCGTGGTCAAGCCCGCCAAGGCGGCTCCCGGGAGTCCCTGGATGTGGCGCTGCCGATTCTTCGGTGCCTTTCCCCAGGCCGACCTGGCCCTTGTCGAGAAAGGCTGGCACGTGGCCTGGGTCGACGTCGCCCACCTCTTCGGTGGACCCGAGGCCATGGAGGTCTTCGACGCCTTCCACGGCCACGTGACCTCGAAGTACGGATTGAGCCCCAAACCGGTGATGGAGGGCTTCAGCCGCGGTGGATTGCCCGCCATGAACTGGGCCATCCGCCATCCCGACCAGGTGCGCGGCGTCTACATCGACGCGCCTGTGCTGAGCATTCATTCCTGGCCGAAACCCGCCTCCGCCGATCTCTGGCAGAAGGCCATGGATGCCTACGGCCTGACCGAGGCGACCGCCGATTCCTGGAAGGGACCGCTCGATCACCTCGCCCCGCTGGCCCAGGCCAAGGTGCCGATTCTCGCCGTGTGCGGAGGAGCCGATCCCGTGGTTCCCTTCGCCGAAAACAGCGCCCTCCTCGAGGAGCGCTACCGCGCCCTCGGCGGCCCCATCGAGGTCATCGTCAAGGCCACCTGCGAACACCATCCGCACTCGCTCCACGATCCAACGCCGATCGTGGAATGGGTGACGGGTTTGCCGTAGCGCCGTAGCGAAAGACGCGGCAGCGACTGGGAGCGCGGGCGTCCCGCCCGCTTCACTGCCAGCGAAGAGGAGCGCGAGCATCCCTGCTCGCTCCAGTCGACCGGAGTAGGTCCAGCGGGATCACGCTCCACGAGGCTTCGCGGCGGACGAGACGAGCGCACTCCCGGTGACTCGATCAAACCCGCGGCAGATTGCGTCCCGGTCGCGCGGCGCCGACGACCAGGCGCGGTCCCGCCAGGTGGGCGGGCGTGCGGTATTCCTCCCAGACGTAGCGGGCGTAGAAGACCACCAGCGCCCCGAAAGCGAGCCACTTGGCGAGAAACAGTCTCCCCTCCGCGGAAAAATCAGCGCCTTCGCGAAAACGTTCGATCCCGTCGGCAACGAGATTCACACCGATGTAGGTGATCCCGCCGACCATCAGCCAGCCCAGCGAGAGCATGAGACAGGCGACCAGGATGTTGAACAGGCGGCTGCCCCAATTCTTGCCGGAGACGCACCCACCGACCAGGGCCACCAGCCCCATCGCGATCAACATGTTCCAACCGAAGACGGTTTCCGCACTCATGCGGAGACCTTGTTCCACCGTCCGATCCCCCGAAATTACAATCGGCGGCCGCCTTTGTATCGCGGCGCACCCGACAGGGGAATTCAGCTCGCCCGGCCCTGCTGCATCTTCCGATGCGACCGGAAGTGCAGTCCGAGATCGATACCGATCTTCCCGACCACGAGGATGACGAGGAGGAAAATCGGGCTGCCCAGCGCCTGGATGGCGAAGGCGCCTCCGAGGATGGCGATGTGGAGCACGACCACCCGACCGTAAGGCGCGAACATCAACTGCGGCGTGGTAACCCGGCGGAACTCGCCCTTGATGAGGAAATTGAAGACGAAGGAGACCAGGTGACTGACCAGCAGCGCCAGCGCCGCCAATCCTCCCCCTTCCGAGAACACCTTTTCCACCATTCCCGGAAGGGCATCGAACGGACCGCCGGGCCCGAAGAACGACTCGTCCTTCCCCAGCATGGCGAAGACGAACATGCCGTGCACGGTGGTGAAGAGTCCGTAGTGAACGGTGAAGAAAGGGATGAAGAACAATTTCGAGGCGTGATGAAAACACCCCAGCTTTCCCTGGTTCTCGCCGACCCCGGCGACGAGCCGCTCCGCCGCTTCCACTTGCTCGGGCGACGCTCCGCCGCCGCGCGCTTCGACCCGATCCCGCAGGCGCTGCTCTAGATTCATCTGCCCGGCATCGGGCGAACTGACCAGCATCTTGAGGATGTTGAGCACCCCGATGATGACGTTCTCGAACCAGTAGAGCACCACCACGTCGAAGGTGCTCCACCCCCACGCCACGACGCCAAGGAGCGGGATGAGGTTGGCGGCCACCAGCATGATCCCGGGCAGCGAGATCAACCGAACCTGGGGCGAATCGGTGAAGGAGGAATCCGGCATTCTCGTCGAAAACAGGGGCCCGGCACGCGACTCCACGTGGGAGATGGCTCCGTAAACTCGTCGTTGACCCATACCATAATTCCCGCAATTTCCCGAGATGAAATTCCCTGCCTCCCTCCTGATCGTTGCCTGCCTGCTTTTCGCGGCGCCGCCCTCCCCCGCCGCGGATGTCGAAGGCGGTACCGCCAAGACGGTCGAGAAACCGGAACTGAAGACCGCGGCCGAGTATGACGCCGAGTCGAAACTCCGGATCGCCAATTTCCAGATGCCCGACGATATCGACGCCTCGCTGGTCGTCGATCCCGCCCAGACGCAGAATCCCAGCGCCCTCTGCTTCGACCACCAGGGAAGGCTCTACATCGCGGAGATCCACCGCTGGCGCGCAGGGGTGGAGGACATCCGCAACGAGCAGCGGCTCCTCTTCGACGACATCGCCATCCAGACCAACGCGGACCGCCTGGCCATGTATGAGAAGGACGCCCTCAATCGTCCGCTCTCCTACTACACGGAATTCGAGGACCGGATCGTGGTCACCGAAGACACCGACGGCGACGGACGCGCCGACACCAGTTCGGTCTTCGCCGACGGTTTCAACGACATCCTCGACGGCCCCGGGATCGGCCTGCTCTACGCCGACGGCGCCATCTGGTACACCAACATTCCGAGACTCTGGAAGCTGACGGACACCGACCACGACGGGAAGGCCGACGAGAAGGAAGTGATCCAGGACGGCTTCGGTCCGCGCATGAGCCTGTCCGGCCACGACATGCACGGTCTCATCCAGGGACCCGACGGCAAGATCTACTGGTCCATCGGCGACCGCGGCTACTCGATCACCACGAAGGAGGGCCGGCACTATCATCGCCCCATGCAGGGCGGCGTCTTCCGCTGCAATCCCGACGGTTCGGATCTGGAGGAGGTCTACAGCGGACTGCGCAACCCCCAGGAACTGGCCTTCGACCAGTACGGAAACCTGTTCACCTGCGACAACGACGCCGATTCCTGGGATACCGGCCGGCTCGTCTACCTGCTCGAGGGCGGCACCTCCGGCTGGACCCACGGACACCAGGCCTTGATGAATTTCCGGGATCAGCTCGGACTCCGGACCCCCAACTACGATCATCCCGGCCAGAAGAACGTCCCCATGAGCCCTTGGATGACGGAAGGACTGTGGGAACCCGACTTCGAGAGGCGCCCCGAGTGGGCCCTTCCGCCGATCGACAAGGTCTCCTGGGGACCCAGCGGACTCGTCTTCAATTACGGCGCCACCGCCATGCCCGAGCGCTACACCAACCACTTCTGGGTCTGCAATTTCGGCGGAGCCAAGGGCGATCTCGAAACGTTCGCGGTCGAACCGAAAGGCGCCGGTTTCGTCGTCACCGGTCACGAAACCTTCATGGTCGGCCTCGGCAACACCGACGTCGAATTCGGTCCCGACGGTCGCATGTATCTGAGCTGCTTCAACAACAACGGCTGGGTGAAGCAGGACATCGGAAACGTCTACGCCCTTTTCAATACCGAAGCCGCCCGCAGCGACCTCGTGAAGGACACCGAGGCCCTGCTCAAGTCGGACATCGAGGCCAAGCCCCTCGATGAACTCGCGCCCCTTCTCGCCCACGCCGACCTCCGGGTCCGCCAGCGCGCCCAGTTCGCCCTGGTGGAGAAGGAGGCCTTCGACATCCTGGAACAAGCCGCCCGTCAGACCGACCACCTGCTGAAACGACTGCACGGCGTCTGGGGCCTCGGCATCGGCGCCCGCGCCGACGAGACGCTGCTGGATCCCCTCGTGGAACTGCTCTCCGACGCGGACCCCGAAGTCCGCGCCCAGACCGCCAAGGTGCTGTCGGATTCCCGCACCGAGAAAGCCGGCAACGCGCTCGTGACCGCACTCGATGACGAGTCCGCCCGGGTGAAGACCTTCGCCGCCATCGGCGTGGGCAAATGCGGCATCGTCACCGCGCTCGACAAGCTCTACGAGATCCTGGCCGCCAACGACGACCGCGACGTGTTCCTCCGCCACGGCTGTGTGCAGGGCATGTGGTATCTCAACGAGCGGGAGAAGATGCTCAAGAAGGTCGATGACGAATCGGCCGCGGTCCGGCTCGGCATCCTGCTGACGCTCCGGAAACTCGAGGACCCGCGCGTGAAGTATTTCCTCGACGATCCCGAGGAGGCGATTCGCTACGAGGCCATCCGGGCGATCAACGACCTCGACCTCGTCACCGCCCTGCCCGACCTGGCTGAGGAGATCGAGAAATACACCAACGCCGCCGAGGGCGTGCGGATGCCCGAGAACCACCGCGACCAGTTCATCCAGACCCGCC
>JAUIGT010000639.1 GCA_030432615.1 Verrucomicrobiia bacterium | reverse complement strand
TCATGAACTCGGACTTCATCCTCGAGAACGCCGACGCCATGGCGCGCCGCCTGACCGAGGAATGGAAGCTTCGGGGACCGAAACTCGGCGCCACCGCCTTCTACCTCGCCTACGCCCGGCCTCCGACCGAGGAGGAATCGCGCAAGACCACCGCCTATATCGAGCGTTTCATGAAAACCGCCCGCGAGAGCGGAATGTCCGACGACGAGGCCCGCCGCCTGGCCCTCACCACCTTCTGCCAGAGCCTGCTCGGCAGCGCCGAGTTCCGCTTCCTCAACTGAGCCGGCTTCCCTCCCCTGAAAACTGAGAACTTCGACCTGAAAACTTCGTTCCCATGACCTCCCCTCAGCTCTTCTCCCGCCGCGACGCCCTCAAGTCGACCTCGGCCGGCTTCGGCTACCTCGCTTTTTCCGCCCTGAGCACGATGGCCGCCGAGCGGACGCAGAACCCGCTTGCCCCGAAGGCCCCCCATTTCACGGGCAAGGCCAAGCGCGTCATCTTCCTCTGCATGCGCGGGGCTCCCTCGCACGTCGATACCTTCGACTACAAGCCGATCCTCAACCGGGACAGCGGAAAGTCCGGGGAACGCCCCGGCTCGCGCCTCCTCGGCTCGAAGTGGGATTTCCGGCAGCACGGCGAAAGCGGCCAGTGGATCTCCGATCTCTTTCCCCACGTGGCCCGGCATGCGGACGATCTCTGCATCGTCAACAGCATGCACACCGACATTCCCAACCACCCCCAGGCCACCGTCCAGATGCACACCGGGAACTTCCAGTTCGTCCGCCCCTCTCTCGGCGCCTGGACGCTCTACGGGCTCGGGACGGAAAACGACAGCCTGCCCGGCTTCGTGACCATCGCCCCGCCCAACGGCGACGGCGGTTCACAGAATTTCGGCTCCGCCTTTCTCCCCGCCATCTACCAGGGCACGCCCATCAACGTCGGCGGCGCCGGCGGACTCCGCGCCCGCTTGGCACGGAACCAGGACCAGAACCGCGAGCCGGTCTCCAACATCAGCAATGCCCGCCTGCCCAAGGACCTGCAGCGCGTCCAGCTCGACTACATCAAGTCGCTGAACCTGGAGAAACTGAATCGCGACGTCCACCAGCCCCAGGTCGAGGGCGTCATCGAGTCCTTCGAACTCGCCTTCCGCATGCAGGACGAGGTGCCCCAGGTGCTCGACCTCTCGAAGGAATCGCCGGAAACCCTGGCCCTCTACGGCATCGGCAGCGGCGACACCGACACCTTCGGCCGCCAATGCCTCATCGCCCGCCGCATGGCCGAGGCCGGGGTCCGCTTCATCGAGCTGTCCCACGGCAACTGGGATCACCACCGCAACCTGACCAACGGGCTCGAGAACAACTGCGGCCAGACCGATCAGCCTATCGCCGGCCTCCTCGAGGATCTCAAGCGCCGCGACATGCTCAAGGATACCCTCGTGATGTGGTCCGGCGAATTCGGCCGCACCCCGCACTCCCAGGGCAACGACGGCCGCGATCACAACAACAAGGGCTTCTCGCTCTGGATGGCGGGCGGTGGTGTGAAAGGCGGAGTCCGCCACGGCATGACCGACGACTACGGCTACCAGGCCATCGAGGACAAGGTGCACATCCACGACTGGCACGCCACCATTCTCCACCTGCTCGGCCTGGATCATGAGCGCCTCACCTACAACTACGCCGGCCGCGACTTCCGTCTCACCGACGTTCACGGCCGGGTGGTGAAGGAAATCGTCGCCTGAGACGAATCGTCCGCCCTTCTTCCAGTCAACCCTGTTGAGTCCGCGACCCGACAGGGTTGAATCGCGCCCTCGTCGGGCATGGACGCTGCTTTCCTCCGGAAGGCAGAGATGGCGGAATTGTTGCCAATCTCCGCTCGATCGGTCAGGGTGATCGAGGGAGCGGTGAATGGTAGTTCCCCGCGCTCGTATCGTATTGCTCCGTTGTGATGGTTCTCGTCCGCCTCCTGCCGCCCCGCCGCCCGACCGGTTTCTCCCTGATCGAGATGCTGATGGTCATTTCCGTGGCCATGCTGCTGATGAGTCTCGCGGCCCCTGCCCTGATCGATCTCGCGCCGACCCGAAAAGGAGCCATTCGCGAAGTGCGGCTGATGCTGGAAAAGGCCCGGCTCACGGCGCGCCGGGAAAACCGCGTCTCCTACGTGGCCTTCGCAGACGACTCGCCCGACTCGAGCGACGATTGTTTCCGCCGCTACGCGATCTTTCGCGCCGAGGACGAACTGGATCGGGACAGCGGAAACCTTCTCGATCTGCCCCTGGTCCAGGTGACTCCCTGGGAGCGGCTACCGCGAGGTTTCCTGTTCGCCGCTGGCGCCGATTTCGAAGCCATGCCCGGGCACACCTTCCAAACGATCCTCGATTCGCCCTATCGCCGTGACTTCGCGTTCGTGAACTCCGATGGCGGTGGTGGGCGCTCTCTCCAACTTCCCTTCCTCGCCTTTCATCCCTCAGGCCGGGTCGAGGTTCCCCCGTCGGTCGATGCCGGATTGCTCCACTGCGGAATTGCCCAGGGCTACTGTGAAGCCGACGGCAGCCGCGTCCTCACCGCGAGACAGCGGGGCCGGCTGAGCCCCGGAGATTTTGCCCAGGGTGAATGCCTTGCGATCAATCGATTCACCGGCAAGGCCCGCCTCATCACCGACTGATTTTTTCCTTCACCCATGCGCCCGGTCCCGAGACTCGTTTCCCTCGCCCCGAGACGCCGCGCGGCGTTTTCGCTGGTGGAGACGATTCTCGCGCTCGGACTGCTGGCGGCAGTCCTGCTTCCCTTGATCGGAATCCTGGGCGGCTCGTCGCTCCGTCAGCGGCATACGGTCGATCGAACCCGCGCGGCCTGGGTGGCGGCCGCGGTGTGCGACCGCATCACCCGGACCCGACCGGGCGAATCGATCCGAAATCCACGAGACGGCCATGAAGGCGCCGAGAACGACCAGCCATCCCATCCCTGACATCTTGCTGACGAGGGCCGGAGTCCAGCTTTGCCCGAGGAGAAAAGCGGTCACCCCGATGAAGGCCAGGATGGCGAGCCCGAGATGCATGTAGGTGCTCCGGATAAAAGCGGCGCGCTCGGAAGGAGCCGCATCGGCGACAGTGTAAGGATTGGCGTAACCAGTGTTCATTGAGGTTTCGGTATCAGATAAAATGGATTTTGACAACGGAAGTTGGTACAAATCCGTCATCGAATCACGACATTGGAAACATGGATTGGAAATTCGTTCAATCATTCAACCCTGTCGGGTCCCTCGATGCACAGGGTCGGATCGTCTGAATGTAGCCGCGCTCGCAAGAGACTGTGTGAGAATTGGTTGTAA
>JAUIGT010000058.1 GCA_030432615.1 Verrucomicrobiia bacterium | reverse complement strand
CCGCCGCGGCCACGGCGAAATCGCGATGCTGATCGATGTGACGCGGACCGATGGCCACGATGTCGGGCTTCGCCTCGCTCAGCATCTCGCGGTAGCTTTCGAAACCGGCCTCGGGCTTCAGGCCCAGCCGCTCCAGCGCCTTGGCGCGACCGTTCTCGACCGGATCGGCCACGGCCACGATTCGCGTCTCCGGGATCTGCAGCCAGACCTTGTCGATGCCGTGCCCGTAATCGCCGCGGCCACTGTGTCCGATGACACCCACGCGCAGGATGGCTTCGTCGCCGTCCGCCGCGCGGGTTCCTGCCGAGCTTCCCGCGAGAGCTCCCGCCATCGCGAGGAACTCGCGCCGTTTCCAGGTGGATTGGTTCGTCGTCATTTCTTTGCCGGTTTCTTTTTCCCCTTCGGCGCTTTGGCCGCCGCCTCCAACCTGGCTTCGAGTTCCGCCAGCGTCGATTCTTCCCGGGCCTTCAGCCAAACGTCGTAGCCCTTCTTGTTGCGGCTGCCTCCCACGTATTCGTAGGTGTCGAACACCGCGCCCTTCCCCAGTGCCCGCGGATCCCCCTCCTCCTCCAGCAGTCGCATCATTTCATAACGCAGGTCCTCGACCGTCTCCTGGAAGGCGAGATCCTCGGCCAGGTTGCGGACGCACTCGGGATCGTCGGTGATGCGGTAGAGTTCATCGGCGGGACGCTTGCCGAAGGACAGGTCGTAGTAGTAGCCGCCCAGCGCCTTGATGACTTCCTTGGTCGGGCCACCGTCGCAGTTGCCGAAATCGGTTTCCGGATTTCCCGCCGGCCAGCGATCGGGGAAGAAGTTGTGGATGTAGAGAAACTCCTTCGTGCGGATCGCGCGCACCGGATATCCCCAATCGTTCGGACGGCCGAGATCGTGGCGTTCCTTGCCGGTGAGCATGAGATCGCGATTCTCGATCCAGCCCGATTCCCCGGATCGAATGAGGTTCACCAGGCTCTTTCCCGTCATCTGCGGATGCGGTTCCACCCCGGCCAGTTCCAGGAATGTCGGGGCGAAATCGCGCACGTTCACGAAATCCTCCACCACCCGCCCCGGCTTGATGCCCCTGCCCCAGCGCATCGCCAGCGGGAGGTGAAACCCATCCTCGTGGATCTGCCCCTTCACGAAGGGAAACGGCATGCCATGATCGGAAGTCACGATGACGAGGGTATCCTCCAGTTGACCGCGTTCCTCCAGGATCGCGAGGGCGCGCCCGATCTGCTGGTCGCACCACTCGACCTCCACCGCGTAGTCGAGCAGGTCGCCACGGACGATCTCGGTGTCGGGAAAATACGAGGGCACCTCGACGTCCTCGAGTTTCTTGCCGAGTCGCACCCCGGAACCCAGTTCGTAACCCCGGTGCGGTTCCTTGAAGCCCATCCAGAAACAGAACGGTTCGTCTTCCGGTTTCTGATCGAGAAAGGCGGCGAAGTTCCCCGGGTAGTCGTTGCGATTGATCCCCGACGCCGGCACGTCCTGAGTCAGTTCATCGAAGCTCGGCCCGGCCGGGTTGCGGGTCCGGCCACCGGGGGAGAAATCGCCCGGTCCCCAGCCCTTGCCCGTCAGCCCGACCGCGTAGCCGGCCTCTTCCATCAGGTCGGGATAAACCGCGAACTTGGCCGGGAAGATCCCGTTGTGACAAGCGGCCTCCTCCAGTTGCCAGGTGTTTCGGCCGGTGAGGATACTGGCCCGGCAGGGCGAGCACTTCGGGTTCGAGGTGAAGGCGTTCCTGAAGAGAATGCCCTCCTTGGCGATGCGATCGAAATTCGGTGTCGCGATCCAATCGCATCCGTAGGCGCCCGCGTGGGTGCTGCCGTTCCAGTCGTCGAAAATGATGAAGAGAATGTTCGGCCGCGGCGCTTCGGCATCGGCCGCCGATACCGCGGAAGGAAGAACGGTGGCCACCGCCAGCGGCAGCAGCCGGAACGCGAGAGTTCGAAACGTCATTGCTCCACCATGAAGGCCGCGGCCGTCGATGGAAAGACCGCAAACACGGGCGCGGGCACGCCTCGCCTACTCGCCCTTCCGGATCCCGACCTCGGCGAGGAAGGCGGCCGCCTTTTCCACCGCCTCGGTGTAGGGCTTTTCCTGGCGCATCAGGTAGCCGTGCACCCCGCCGTCATCGATGACGAGTTCGCTGCGGTTTCCGGCGGCGAGCATCTGTTCGTGGAAGGATTTCGCTCCCGCGAAGGGCGTGGTGGTGTCGCCGGTCCCGTGAAAGGTGATGGTCGGCGGCAGGCCCTTGCGGACGTGATGCACGGGCGAGAGTTCCTTCCAACGTTCGCCGATCTTGGCCTGGCCGTATCCCTCGGCCGAGGTGTCGATGACGGGAAAGAACAGCACCAGGGCGTTGGGTTCGCAGGAGACGGAGAGGTCGTCGCTCTCGGCGTTCACCGAATCGAACTGCGCCGTCGCCACCGCGAGGTGACCGCCGGCGGAGGCGCCAGCCACGGCGATGCGATCGGGATCGATGCCGAGTTCCGCCGCGTGGGAGCGCACGTAGCGCACCGACGAACGGGCGTCCTCGACGCAATCGAACACGGTCACCGACTTGTCCGGCTTGTAGAGGCGGTACTCGGGAGCCACCGCCACCATGCCGTAGCGCTTCGCGAAATCGGCGGCGAAGGGATACATCCGGTGCGGCGACATTCCCTGCCAGCCTCCCCCGTGGATGATGTGGAAACAGGGCAGCCGATCCGAGGCGTTCCAGCCCTCGGGGAGAAAGACGTGCAGTTTCAGTTCCCGATCACCGACGCGCTTGTAGACGATCATGCGGTCGGGCTCCAGTTCGGCCGCCCGCTGGCCGGCGTAGTCGAGCGAGCGCGTCTTCGGTTTCGCGGCGGGCTTTTTCGCCGCCTCTTCGGCGGCGCGGGAACCCGGGGAGACGAAAAACGCGAATGTGAGGACGAGAACGAGACGGAAGATCGAATTCATGAGGATTCCGACCCTGCCAGTTCCCGGGGCACGAGGCAAGCCGCGCGAAATCGTCCGCACCGGCATCGACAGCGCGCCGATTCGTGTTTCGTTGCCGGTGGTGAAACCTCCCGCCCACCAGCACCTGTTCGAAGTCGATGGCGTCGCGGTAACGATCCGAACCATCGAGCCCGATGACCTCGAACTCGGCATCGATTTCGTGCGACGCCTCTCGCCGACGGCGAAATACCTGCGCTACCACCACGCCATCGAGGAACTCTCCACCGAAACCATGGACCGGTTTCTCCATCCCGATTATCCCGACGAGATGGCGCTGATCGCCGTCATCCCGGACGACGCGATGCCGGGAGGCTGTCGCCAGATCGCGGTGGCCCGCTACGCCCGCGATGCCAAGCCCGATCATGCCGAGATCGCAGTGGCCGTTTCCGACGATTGGCAGGGACGCGGCGTGGGACGCCAGTTGTTGCTCGACCTGCGCGAGTTCGCTCTCGATGCCGGCATTCGTCACCTCGTCGCCAAGGTGCTGCCCCAGAACGCGGGCATGATGAGCCTGGCGCGCAAGCTCGGCTTTCAGCACGAGGCGGCCGATCCCGACGAGGGCACCATCGCCCTCGGCAAGGGCATTCCTCAACGCTGAGCGAGGGCCACGAATTTCCGGGCCCGCTCCGGATCGACCGGTTGATCGATCCCGCCGTCTCGCTTCAGCGAACTGCCGACGATGACGCCGTCGGCGATGGCCAGGGTCTCCACCAGCGTGGCCGCCGTCACCCCGCTGCCCGCGAACAGGGGCGCCTCCGGCACGGCCTCGCGAACCGCCCGCAGCCGCGCCAGTGGCGTGGCCTCGCCGGTTCCGGGACCGGTGACGACCAGGGCGTCGGCCTTTCCCCGGAAAAAAGCATCCCTCGCGACCTGGGAAACCTCGGCCGGCGCCAGCGGCGAGGCGTGCTTCACCAGCACGTCGGCGAAAAGCAGCGGCCGGCTCTCCACCGGAAAGCGGAGCGCCTCGCGCTTTCGCACCGTCTCGGCGGCGCGGCCCTCGATCACGCCCTGGTCGGTGACCATGGCACCGGTATGCACGTTGACCCGCAGGAAGGCACCGTCGCAGGCCGCGCAGAGCCCGAGCGCGGCGCCGGCATCGTTGCGAAGCACGTTGAATCCAATCGGGAACGAATCCCCGACCACATCGCGCACGGCGACCGCGGCCCGCGCCATGGCGGCGACGGTTTCGGGTGGAACGACCTCCCGAAAAAACGGGACGTCTCCGAAATTCTCGATCACGAGGCCGGCGAAGCCCGCCTCCGCGTAGGTGCGGGCATCGGCGGTGGCGCGCTCGATGACGGTGCCCATGTCGCCCGCCCATCCCGGCGAACCCGGGAGCGGTGGCAGGTGAACGACGCCGATGAGGCAGGGGCGCGCGAGTTTCATCGACGGGGAGGTCCTCGAAAAAACCGGCCCGCCTCAGGCGTCCTGGAGCGCGACCAGTTTCACGCTCACCTCCTGTCGCATCGGGAGGCGCAGCTTCCGGTTCGACAGCGGATCGGGACCGGGCACGTCCACGGTCATGGTGACGGTCTGGGTGCTCTCGCGCACCGCCCGGCGCAGCTTGTCGAAGATGAGACGCCCCTGCATCCCCTTGCTCTCGAAGCCCAGCTTGCCGCCCTCGGAGCCCGGCTGACCGGAAACGGAAACATCGCCGCGCATCTGGCCGCTGAACTCGATCACCGCGCACTCGGCGCCATCGACGTTCTCGTCCTTCACGTAGCGGTAGGTGATCTCGAACTCGGTGTCGCCGAACTGGCCGATGGGCCGCTTGCCTTTCTGGGTCCACTCGGAACCGGGCTTGACCGGATCGGGCGGAAAGCCCTGCAGCAGGCTGTGGACCAGTTGCCGCAGTTCATCGGGGCCAAACTGGGGCATGCCCGGCATCGGCGTGGCCGGACCGCCGCCGCCTTTTTCCTCGGCACTGATGATTTTCGGCGTGTCATCGATCACCAGCGACAGGGTACGCTGGCGGGCCCCCTCGAAATGCTGCCCGAGCTGCGAACTCTTCGTCGACTCGTCGTCGGAATCGTATTTCATCTCCCTGTCCGCCGCCCTGACGGTGAACTGCATCCGTTCCGTGCTGGCGTCGATCGAGGTTCCCGGCCCGCCCTCGCGAGGCGTTGTCTTGAGCTTCGCCACCTGCGACATGATCACCTTCCGCTCGGTCCGCTCTCCCTGCGGAGTCGGGATCGCCATCGTGACGGTGGTCTCGTTCTGGTAGGTGTAGACCTTGTTCGGCAGGAAGGTGGGTTGCATCTTCTCGGCGCCGGCGACGAGGGCCGGTTCCTGGCCCCGGGAATCCGAAGCGAAGAGGCCGGAGAAGATCAGGGCGAAGGCGGCGGCGAGGGGGAAAGCAAAACAGTTTTTCTTCATGGGAAACTCGAAGTCGGGGAGGGAAACGGCAGACGGAAAGCGTCCCACATGCCGGGAGGGAAAGCAACGTGAACCCGGGAAGGCACGTTCCGGACGGGTCACCTCACCGGTCGATCATTCGATCGTGATCGCCGAGCACCGGCATGCGTCGGAAGACGGCGATCTCGAACACGGTATCGGGATCGATGACCTTTCCTTCCCAACCACAAGCCTGTTGTTCCGGCCCCAGCACACTGTGACCGAATCCCCAACCGCCATAGGTGAAACGCGTCTCCACGTCCTGGGGCAGCGACTCGTCGAAAATGCCGAGGTGGTAGGCGCCGTAGAAGCGTTCGTTGGTGCCGTTGAAACCGCGCGGGCGGCCGTCGGCATCGTCGGTGAGACCGGCGTTGGTAACGGAAATCACGACTCCCTGGCCCGTGTCCATCCGGCGAAGGCGCAGGTAGGCGATGCCTTCGGGCAGGCGATCGAGCGGCCGCGCCCGCCGGTTGGCTCCGGCGAAGACGTTGGCGCCCCAGATGCCGGGATCATTGGCACGGAACAGCACGAGTCCGCTGGTGCGATTGTCGGCCTGGCGAGCGAGGGCGTCGAGATCGACACCCGCGGAAGGACTCACCTCGGCCTCCCGTGCACCCGCTTCCTCCTCGGTCTCGGAGGCTGCCGGCGTGGCCGTCTCCGCGATCGCCGCCGCCACCGTCGCCGCGGTGATCGGCATGGGAAGACGTGGCCCGGTCTGTGCAACCGGTTCCGGAACCGGCTCGGTCCGATCGTCCGATTCGGCGGTGGCGAAGGGCTCGATCTTCGTGCCCGGAGGAAGCGGGCCGACGCTGATCTCGATGCCGTCGCCGGGATCCTCGATGGCGCGTCCCGCCCAGGCGAAGGCCTGGCCCGAACCGATGCTCTCGCGATGTCCGAAGCCCCAACCGCCAGCGCCGAATTTCGTCTCCACCTCCCGCGGCAGGGATTCATCGAACAAGCCGAGGTGACAGGCGCCGAAATACTGCTCGCCTCGCCCCGACCAGCCGCGGCGGGCCTTGGCGCTGCCGCCGGAAACCAGCGCGTCACGCGAAATCGTGGCTACCACCGACTCCCCGGTGTCGAGACGGCGGAGGCGCACGAAACCGATCTCGTCGGGCACCTGGTCGAGCGGTCGCGAAAAGCCGGCCAGCTCCTCGTCTTCGGATGCGTCGAGGTTTTCCGTCTCGGAGCGGCTGTTCCAGAGCCGGGGATCTCGTCCGCGAAAAATGACGACCTCCTCCTCGGTGACCGGCACCGAATTTCCCGCTCCGATGACACAGGGCTCGTTGCCCGCTTCGACCGCGCCCGGACTCACTCCGGCGGCCTCGGTTCCGATGATGAAGGGAAGTTCCAGGTCGGCGCTCTCCGTAATCTCCTCGCGCTCCGGCACCGGTTCCGCCTCGGCCTTCAGGGCGGCGTGCTTGAGCGCGGCGACCTCGGCTTCCAGGGCCGAGATGCGGGCTCCCCGCTCGGCGAGAGCTTCGCGCAATTGGTCGAACTCGGTATCGGCGGAAGCGGTCTCTCCGTCTTCACCGGAAATCTTCGCTTCCGTCCCGTTTCCCCCTCCGACACCGCCCGGCATGGCCTCGATCACGGGGCGCCGGCGGAGGTCGGTGAGCGCGGCCCGGGCTTCGGCAAGGCTGGCGGCCGGAACCGCGACCGCGTTTTCGGAAACGCCCGCACTCGACGCGGCGCCGGCCATGCCGCGTCGGCCCGCTCCACCGATCCCGAGGAGCCTGCGAATGAATTGGCGGCTGGAGGCCGGCCCCGAGGAACCGTTTTCCCCCTGTGGCCGTTTCACCGGCACGGGCGCCAACCGGGCGGCCACGGGATTGATGGCTCCCGCCGCCGGGGTCGCGGGGGCCACGCTCCGGGACTGCCTGCCTTCTTCCATTTCGCGGCGCAGGGTATCGATCTCGGCTTCGCGATCCCGGAGGCGGCGCGTCAGTTTCGCGATCTCGCCGTCGCGGGCGGCGTTGGAGAAACGAAGTGCCTGGAGTTCATCCGCGAGCCCCGGTCCCGCCGGGGACGAGGCGGTGCGTTCCGCGGTGGAATCCCCGGACGCGGGAAGGTTTTCCTCTCCCTCGTGCCCGTTCTCGACCCGTTCCGAAAAACGGCACGCGATCTCGAGCGCGCTGATGGCGCTCGCCACCGCTTCCCCGAGACGGCGCTTTCCGCGTCCGGCGGGAACGGACACGGCCCCGCTCTCGAGCACCAGTCCCATCCCGGCCAGCGAGCCGCGCATTTCCCCGAGCCGCCGCCAGACCTCGCTCGTCAACGAGGCCAAACCGGGCTCGTCGTCGGCGTTTCCTTCCTGGAGAGCATCCACCGCCTTGAGAAAACCGGCCGGCGATTCGCGAACGGCCCAGTCGATGCGTCCGATCAGTTCCCCGATCTCCTGTTCGAGATCGCCACGCGTCTCCTCGACCGCTGCCCGCACCCCGGACAGGTTCTCCCGGACTCGCTCGAGAATCGCGCGAATCGACTCCGCATCTTCGCTTTCATCGCTCTTCAGCGACTGCTCCGCCTCATCCAGCGGCGCCATCGCTTCCCGCAGTTGGCGGCATTCCTCCTGCAGGTGTTCGCGGGCTCGCTCCGCCTTGGCGACACAACCGGCGACGTTCTGGTGAAGGACGCGCAGCTGGTCATCGACCCGGGCAAACCGCTCGCGGAGATCGCCTGCCTCTGCGGACTTTCCGAGATCGGCCCGAACTCCGGCGATGAATTTCGAGCCCTCCGCCAGCGTTTCCGATTCCTCGCGAAGTCGCGACTCCAATCGCTCGAGGTGGGCGAGATGGGCTCCGCGATGCTCGCATTCCGAACGCATCGTCTCGCCGAGATGCAGGACCGAGAGACGGGCCTGCGTGAGCGCCCGCCGGCTCACCGGGCCGTAGGAGGAAGTCTCCTCCATCGCCTTGGACAGTTCTCCCAAGCGCAGCGCTCCCTCATCCATCTGGTGCCTCAGCAAGGCAAACCGCTCGCCCAGGAGCGTGATCTCTTCCGCCTGGCGCTCGCAGATCTCGCGACTCTCGGCCAGTTCCCCCGCCAACGCGACCGCCTCCGAATTCCCAGGTCGCGCCGTTTCCGACGCCGCCCTCGCTTCCGGGGAATCGGCCTCGGCCGCGCCGCCAACAGCGGCTTTCGAAGCTTGACCGGCATCAGTCCTGTTTCTTCGCGCGAGCCGCGACCCCAACCAGAGCCCGAAGAACAGCCCCCAGAACACGAGAGCCGATGACGTGGCCACCGCCAGCCAATCGAGCGGCATCGCCGCGAAATGCGGCGAGAATAGATCGTTCAGGAGCCCGAAAGGACTCGCCGATGACAGGAAGGCAGGCATCATTTCCAATGCAAATTTTCGAGAAGTGCCAATATCTAGTAGAACGACACTAAAACCAAGACCATTCAGCAAAAATTTTAACTTATATGTTAGCTTTCATTTACTATTAAGTTTATTGAAACAAATCGGTTGGCCAAGCGGCCTTTCCCCTGCTCTCTTCTTCACCGGTGAATCTTTCGCGTTCCCAGATTTTTCGCCTCAGCCGCGACACGCGATTCCTGTTCCGCGCCTGCGCCGCCATCGCCGTCGGCAGCATCGTGATCGCCTTCGTCATCTCGCTCCTGACCCGGGAACGCGATTCTCTCGCGCCTTTCCCTCCCGACACCGAGGAGTCGTCCCCGCTTCCGCCGGATCACCCACCGCTCCCGGGATACTCCGCGCCTGCGGAGAGCGATCCGGTCGAACACTGGGCGACCCGGATCCGGACCGCCGCCGAACTGGCCGACCAACCGGCTCCTCCTCTCGAACGGGATGTCTCTCCCGACACCCTCCACGGCCTCGAACTTTCCGAACCCGACGAGGAACCCGGCGCGGGCGTCGAAACCGGAGACCTCGCCTCTTTCGAATCGGAGATCCCGGAGGACGAGGCCCTCGATGCCGGCGAACGCGAGCGCCTGCTCGCCCTCGCTCGAGGCCTGCTCGCCGAGGACGACGCCATTCGCGGGAAAGCCATCGCGGTTCTCCGCGAAGCCGGCGCGGAAACACCGCCTCCTCCGCACACCTGGGAATTTCTCGGCGACATCCTCAGCCACGCTCGCGACTGGGACGGCGCCATCGATGCCTACCGCGCCGAGTTCGAACGCTCGCCCGAGGATTCGATGCGTGCCCTTGTCCGGCTGGTCGATTTGCTGGGACGCGAGGGACGGATCGATGAGATCGGCGATCTGCCCGGGCTGCCGGAATGGGTCGAAGACTATTCGTCCTTCGACCGGAAGCGCCAGGCGGCCAAGGATCGCGACTTCGGAAAACTGTTCCTGCTGGTGCTGGAGTACGAATTCCGCATCCCGATTCCCTCGCTGGTGATCCTCAGCCTGTTTTCCGCCTCGATCTGGTATCTCATCGTGACGAGGTTCGCGGGAAACTGGCGACAGCGATGGAAGCTTCACCTCCCGGCCTTCGTGCTCGGAATCTTCAGTGCCGTCTTCACGCTCTACGCGGTGTGGTTGCAGGAGGAAATCCTGCGCTTCACCCACGATCCCACCGGCTCGATCATCGACCAGGTGCTCTACTGCATCGCCGGGATCGGGCTGCGCGAGGAAACCATCAAGCTGCTCCTCTTCGTCCCGCTGGTGCCTGTGCTCGCCCGCCGCCACGACGACATCGACGCCCTCGTCTGCGCGGGCCTGGTGGGACTCGGCTTCGCGTTCCAGGAAAACATCAGCTACCTCCACCAGTCGGGAGAATTCGCCACCTGGAGTCGTTTCCTCACCGCGAATTTCCTCCACATCTCGCTCACCGGGGTCGCCGGCCTCTCGCTGGTGCGGTGCTGGCGCCGGCCGAGGCGCCACTGGGACCAGTTCCTCTACGATTTTCTCATCGTGGTCGCCGCCCACGGAATCTACGACGCCCTGCTGATGGTGCCGCAGTTCGGGGAGTACGCCGTCCTCGGCATCGTCGTCTTCGCCGGCATCGCCTACCTTTTTCTCGACCAGGCCCTCCGCCTCATGGTGCCCAACGCCCAGATGGCGCTCTCGCCGCTGGCGGTCTTCGTCCTCGGGGCAGCCGTGCTGATGGGCGTGGTGCTCTGCTACGCCTGCTGGGGCATGCCCTTCGGGATCGCCCTCCGCCAATATGCCGCCGGCGTCGCCGGCATGGTCCCGGTGGCGTTCATCTTCATCAACCGGCTGCGGGCCCTGTAGGAAACCGGAGGGATCACGGCAATCCATCGACCGCCCTGCGATAGCCGCCGACCGCGCCTTCCAGGTCGTCCTCGGCCATCGCCTGACTGGCCCGCAGCGCCGCCTCGTCCATGCGACGGATCTGTTCCTGCCGGCGAATCACCTCGCGCCTCGCGATGGCGGGCACGGAATCGTCGGGCAGCGCTTGCGCCAACGACGGGGCCCGGGAAGAGGCCGGGGCGGGCGCGGGTGCCGAAGCCGGAGCCATCGCCGCAGTGGCGGGCGGCTTCGACTGCTGGCAGGCGGGTCCGAGAAGCGCGCCGATCAGCACCATCCCCAGCGCCACGGAATGCACGAATGTCCGAAGAAATTTCATCGGCGTCACCCTGCCAAAACCCGGAGCCGCTGCCAAGTCCGGGAATGCCCGGGCCAATTTCGGGCCTCGGTAGTGATAAACCTACAGATTTGCGAGGTTTCTTTTTTTCCAGCCGTCCGATCACCCTTTGCCCTTGCTTGTCATCCCGAGCGAAGCCGAGGGATCTCCCGAGCGTCCGAGAAACTTTCGCCGCATCGAAACTCGTCTCGCCTCTCCACGCCACATCGCTATGGGGAAAACGTTCGCGCTTTCGAGAGATCCCTCGGCTCGTTCCTCGCTCGGGATGACAAGAGAGAACGAAGAGCTAAGATGGTCGGTTCCGGCTCCGCCCCGTTGGGGAGAAAAGCGTGGTTTGATTCACCCCTCCTTCCCGGTGGCGTCGTCGAGCGCGTATTCCTCGAGAATGCTCCGGGACACGTATTCGAGCGCCGCCTCGCTGGTCGATTCCAGCACCACCGGACAGGCATAGCCGGCATCGAGCGCCTCTTTCCAGCGAGCCGCGCAGACACACCAGCGATCCCCGGGCTTGAGACCGGGAAATCCGTATTCGGGCACCGGGGTGCTGAGGTCGTTGCCGGCCGCCTTGCTGAAGGCGAGGAAATCTTCCGTGACTTCCGCGCAGACCGCGTGGCAGCCGAGGTCCTCCGGTCCCACCTGGCATTTTCCGTTCCGGTAGAATCCGGTCAGGGGATCGTGACTGCAGGGCTTCAGTTCGCCGCCGAGGACGTTGCGGTTGGGTTCGGGTGCGTTCATGAATGGTTGGGGACTGGCTGGGATTTCTCTACCTCCATCAGGAATCCCGTAAAATCGTAGCGTTGCAAAAAGGTTTCTCGATCCAGGACCGAATTCGTTCCCGCCGGATCACAAACCCGGAAGGAATTTCCCTCGATCGGAAGGAGGGCGATGAAGTGGCCGATGGAACCGCCCAGCATCACCCCGGCAATCACGGGGGAATCGATCCGTTCGGGGAACGATTCCGCGTGACGAAATTGGACCGAAAAGCCGCGCCGGCGCAGGGCTCGGGCGAGGTACCACACTTCGGTTCCAGACCCCGAGGTCCAACTCTCCCGGGCCAGTTCCGATTCCGATGCAGTGACACCGAAGTGGCGAAGAATCGTGGCGGCAGAAGCGGGGCCACAGGTCGATCCCGTCGATTGGCGGCAAACTTCGCCATCCCAACGATCTTCCATCTCGGAAGCGGCCAAGGGACGGACGATGGGTTTCAGGAAAGGGATGACCACGCCGATCAGGGCCAGCCCCAGGAGAAAACCGGCACCGACTTTTTCCGAAACTCGCGAGAGAATCCCCGCAGCGGCCCCCGCTCCGATCGAGAGGAATTCGATTCCCGGCCAGGTTCGGAACCGGTAGTAGAACATCCAATCATCGAACCAGTGCAGGTAGTAGAGAACGGACAACACTCCGGGCGTTGCCAGCACACAGGCCGCGAATACCGCGCCGAATCTCTGGCTGGAGGAAAATTCGGAGTCGTCCCGGATCAGCCAGCGAACTCCGAAGAAGACGGCCACGCTTCCCAACGCAACGATGGCCATGGAGATTGCCGGCGTCATCTATTCCACGATCTCCAACTCCGCCAGGTAGATCGCGGTGATGGTCTTTCCTTCCGCGTCCTTCTCGTGACTGGAATACCAGGAGATCAGGCCGCGCCCATCGTCCAGTTCCACGAAGCCCGGGTAGGAATTGTCTCCTCCGCTGGGCAATTCGGCGAACTGCTCCAGTTTGTCACCGACCAGCCAATAGAGCGCCGTCTTCGGTCCGTTCTCGGTGTTGCGCCGACCGCCGACGAGGTAGCGCTCGCCCCATTTCGCCAGCAGCGGACCGCCGATGTAGAAGGGAAAATCCTGGCGCGTCTTCTCGATCCACGGCTTCTCCCCCCGAACCAGCTGTGCCGGCTGACCGCCACTCCGGCTGACGGCGAGCAGGGAATCGTCGTCCTCGAAAAGGAACGCGGTCTCGTCGCCCCGAACCTCCTGGAACAGGGAGTGAAACTTCCACACGAGTCCGTCGTCGCTCTCCAGCATCGCCGACTGCACCACCCGGGTGGGCGCCGCTCCGCCTTCCTGCTCGGTGTAGTTCAGTTTCCGTCGCCCGCAGAGGTAAGCCTTGCCGTCATGAGCCGCCGCCCGCCAGATGTAGTGACCGTAGGTGCCCTCCAGTTGCCTCGGTTCGCTCCAGGTCTTCCCGTCCCCGGTGAAGACGGCATAACCGAGATGCTGGTTGAGGTTGTATTTCTCCCGCGGCAACTCGCCGTCGCCCGACCACCAGGTTCCCGTGTAGATGAAGAGCTTGCCGTCGAAGGCGAGGAAATGCGGATCCCGCGTGTCGCGACGCTCGACCGAGAAGCGATGCACCTCCTCCCATTCCCGCGCGTCATCGCTCACCAGCACCCGGATCGATGACGTCGGAAACACCATGTGCCCATCCGGGCAGCTGCGGAAGGTGAGCCAGAATCTTCCCTTCCACCGGATCAGGTCGGTGAACGCGTTGTGCTCGCCGTTGTGGTAGACGCGGCGGATGTTTTCCACCTTCACCTCGGGCGCCTCGTCGGCTCGGGCGGAAGGGAGGAGACAAGAAGAAAACAAGAGGCAAACAGGGACCCAGGTGCGCATCCCCGATGCCTAGCGACCGAAGCCCTACACCGCAAGCCCAACTCCCCCACGCATTCACGCGCCGAGTTTCAGTAATCGGTCAGAAACTTGGTGACCACTGACCACTGACCACTGACCACTGACCACTGACCACTGACCACTGACCACTGACCACTGACCACTGACCACTGACCACTGACCACTGACCACTGATTACTGATTACCGAGTCTCTCCCGTGCTTCCCGGGCATTCTCCTCGATCCGCTTCCAGTCCCCTTCCGCGATGACATCGCGCGGCGCCAGCCAACTGCCCCCGACGGCGGCGATGAGATCGGAACGAAGGTAGTCGAGCATGTTGTCGAGCTTGATCCCGCCCAGCGGAATGAAGTGGACCCCGAGATGCAGGTAGGGCGCGGCAATGTTCTTGAGGTGGGCCAGTCCGCCGGACGATTCCGCCGGGAAGAATTTCAGGAGACGGCACCCCAGGTCCACGGCCTGGTCGATGTCCGTCGGCGTCATCACGCCCGGCGCGAACGGCAGCCCGAGATCGAGCGCGTGCTGGGTGACCTCGCGGTTCACCGCCGGGGCCACGCCGAAAGCCGCTCCGGCCGCCCGGGCGAGATCGGCCTGGTTCTTCGTGAGGATCGTGCCCACGCCCGCCGTCATGTCGGGAACCTTCTCGCGGATGGCGACGAGCGCGTCGATCGCCGACTCGGTGCGCAGGGTCAGCTCCATGATGTCGACGCCCCCGGCCAGCAGCGATTCCGCCACCGGGACGGCGTCCTCGACGCGATCGATCACCAGCACGGCGATCAGTTTGCGGTCCAGGATGTGTTTTCCGAGCGGGGAATCGAGGAAATGCGGGGTCATGGGCGGAGTCTCCCGCAATCCCCCGCCCCGCGCAATTTCGGAATTGAGCCAGCGTCCCGCGACCGCCACACTGCAATCATGAAAACCGCCCTCGTCGCCTTTTCCCTCGCCCTCGCCTTACCCTTCTCCTCGTACGCCCAGGAGAAGAACAAGGAGAAAGCTCCCTCCCCTCTGAGGCAGATCGAGGATGTCGAGGGCCTGCCCCGCGTGCTGCTGATTGGAGACTCCATTTCCATCGGCTACACCCTGCCGACCCGGAAGCTGCTGGAAGGGAAAGCCAACGTCCACCGTCCCCAGGCCAACTGCGGTCCCACCACCCTCGGCCTCGCCAACCTCGACGCCTGGCTGGATTCCGGCGGCGCCGGGAAGAAGTGGGACGTCATCCATTTCAACTGGGGCCTTCACGACCTGAAATACCAGCCGCCCAGTGGCAAGGGGCTCGCCGATCCCAAGGATCCGACCTCCAAGCAGCAGGTGCCTCCCGGTGAATACGAGAAAAACCTGCGCCAACTCGTCGATCGACTCCAGAAGACCGGCGCCAAGCTGATCTGGCGCAACACCACGCCCGTGCCCGAAGGCGCCGACGGTCGCGTTCCCGGGGATGCCGCCAAATACAACGCCATCGCCGCGAAGATCATGGAGGAAAAGGGTGTACCCACCCAGGACCTCTACCGCTTCTGCCAGGAACGCCTCGCCGAGATCCAGCGCCCCGCCAACGTCCACTTCACTCCCGAGGGTTCCCAGGCTCTCGCCGAACAGGTCGCCGCGGAAATCGAGAAGGCCTTGGCGAACAACTGACCGACGACCCGCCACCCGACAGGGTTTGGTCCGCGATCCAACCCTGTTGCCTCCGCGCGGAGAGGGGAAGAAATCAGCAGCAGGACGCCTGGTTGACCGACTGGATCCTGGGTTCCGTCGGTCCCCGGCCGATCGACTCGCGGATGAGGCGGCCGACGGTCTCGAGCAGTTCCGGTATATCGACCGGCTTGGCGAGAAAGGCGTCGGCACCGGCAAGCAGCATGTCACGCTTCAGAATCGGGTCTTCGCTACCGGAGGCGGCAACCACAGGAATCCGGGCGATGGCGTCCGGCATCCTGCGAAGAGCGCTGACCGATTCGATGCCGTCCATGACGGGCATTTCGACGTCGGAAATGATGAGGTCGGGACGCGGCTGGCAAACCACGCGGTTGAGGGCTTCACGGCCGTTGTTGGCCGTTTCCACCTCGTAGCCGACCCGGGCGAGGATTTTACTCAGGATCAGGCGGTTCTGGGGGAGATCATCAACGATCAGCACCCGAAACGCATTCGCCTGCGGTCGGCCGCCGGCAAATGCGGCGGGCACTTTCGAGGGCTGTTCAGGCAGGTTCATTGGGAGGCTTGGAGAGTCACTAGAGCCTTTCGTTAAGAAAGACAAATAGTTTGTTTCTTTGTATTATTTTCTCCAGAATTGTTCAAAATTTTCCAAAAAGGCAGATTAAGCCCTCATGAAAATACGGTCCTTTTGTGAGACTTTTTCTCCACTCAGGCACCGCGATTGAACCAACCCTTGCCGCGCTTTCGATCCGCTTCCGCCTTCCGCTTTTTCGACCGCAGTTCTTCGATCTTGGCTTTCTGCTCGTTCACCTTCTCTCGCAGCCCGGCGATTTTCGCTTCCCGCTTTTCCGCAACGGCGACCCGTTCCCGGCGTCGTTCCTCCAGTTTTTCAGCGAAGGCCTCTTCCACCCCGGGCACGCGGAGAATCTCCTGCACGATCGCCAGACTCCGCGACGGATTGGCGCCGAGGGGTGCCGGCTGATCCATCGCGAAATGATGTCCGAGCAGGCGCCCCAGTTCCGCGGAATATCGCTCGCGCCAGGTCTCGGGAATCCAGCCATGGATCTCCGCCATGACCTGGAAGAACCCGATCACCTGGTCGAACACCGGTTTTCCCGACCACATTCCGGCGGCGTGAAACCGGTAGGCGGACATGATCTCGTCGATGAAACCGGCCTTGCCGGCTCGGGCGTGGAGGATCTGGAGCGGCCAATCGCCGATGCGCACGTGCAGGAACTCGTCCGGCAGGGTATCGCAGATGCCGCGCCGGTAGAGCACCGAGGAAGTGAGACAACGGTTGGCCCAGAGCAAGGCGTCGAGGTCGTTTTCCTCGGCGAACTCGCCCGGTGGAAAGATTTCCTCGAGGAGGCGACCTTCGGCGGGAACGTCGTCGTCATAGATCACCCGGCCGCGATGCCAGCAAAGAGTGCAATCGGGGTGGTGCTCGAGAAACCCAACCTGCTTGGCGAGTTTTCCCGTATCGGTCCACCAGTCGTCGCCGTCGAGCAGGTGGAAATAGCGGCCACGATTCGCCCTCCAAAGCCGGATGAAGTTGAGTCGACCGTTGCCGGTGTGGCGCCCGAGATTCTCCCGCGCCAGCAGGAGCCGGATCCGGTCGGGATGCTCGCGCTGGAGCGCCTCGATGATTTCGACAGTACCGTCGTCGGAACAGTCGTCGGCGATGACGATCTCGAAGGGAAAATCCGTTTCCTGTGCCAGCACGCTCTCCACCGACTGCCGGATGGTCGCGGCGTGCCGGAAGGAGAGGATGCCCACCGTCACCGTGAGTTCCGCCGGCGGGGCGGCATCGTCGCGCACCTCCACCGTGGCCGCATCGATGATTCGATCGGCCTCCTCCCAGGTCAGCTTGGGCTTTTCCGCGGACATTCGGCCCCACTCTGGCACCGATGAGCGGCGGCGTCACCTCTTTGTGAAATGGGCGGTTTTTCTTGCAATAGCCCCCTCCCCCGCGATGCTGCGCGCCGAACGAAGACGTGGTTTTCACGAGGATTCCGGGACAGCGCCGATGCCGGCTCTCCTCCCGGTTCTTCCGAGAAAACCGGGAATGAAACCGCCCCGCCCGAGACGATGGAGAACGCCGAATCCGCCCCGGAAATTTCGCCCAAGGAAGTCGCCAAGAACGCGATCGCCGAGCAACCGCTCGATGCCTCGCATCACCTGGCCTTCGCCGAAGCCTGCGAGGCAGCCGGCGAGATCGAGCTGGCCTTCGCCGCCTACCGCACGGCGCAAACCCTGGGCGCCGATGCGGGCCGAACCGGCCCGAAGATCTCCGAACTGGCGGCAAAGCTGCCGGACCGGCAGGGCATGGACCACAACCAGTTCTTCCGATTCAAGACGTTGATGGACGAACTGCTCCGGCTCGATCCAAGCGGCAGGTTCTCCCTCCTCGACGTCGGCGGCGGTATCGGCCGGCTCTCGCAGTTCCTGCCCGACTGCGACTACTGCCTCGCCGAACCCTGGGTGAACGGCATCTCCGGAACCGACCTTCCCTTCGCCGACCACTCCTTCGACTACGTGGTGTCCTGCCATGTCCTCGAGCACATTCCACCCGGGGACCGCGACCGTTTCCTCTCCGAGTTGGCCCGCCCGGCGCGCAAGGCGGTGGTTCTGCTGAATCCCTTCGAGGTGCCGGGCACGGCAATCGAGGAGCGGCTCCAGCTTTTCCTGGATCTCACCGGCGCCGACTGGGCCGCCGAGCACCTCGAGTGCACCCTGCCGACGGTCGAATACGTCGAGAACTGGGCGAAAGCGAACGGCTACTCGACCCGCGTCCGCCCCAACGGGACGCTCACGACCACGGCAGCCATGGTCTTCGTCGATTACTACGGCCACCAGTCCGGCAACGCGGAGGCGGTTCGCCGGATCAACGAATTCTTCAACACCCGCTTCAGCCACCTCCTCGATTCGGAGGACATCCCCAACGCCTACCTGGTGACCTTCGGTCTCGACGGTCAGTCACTCGATTGACCGACCGGATCAGGTCTTGTTGAGCCAGGGAAAATCGTCGCCGACGGGTTTCACATCGAGGAACTCGCAGAGCCGGCCGTAATCCTCGGAACGGCTGACGTTGATGACGATCAGCTTGTCCGGTCGATGCCGGAAGTAGTCGATCACGCTGGC
>JAUIGT010000638.1 GCA_030432615.1 Verrucomicrobiia bacterium | reverse complement strand
AACCACCGAGAAACACCATGTCCCACTTCGTCACCATTCAGACCCAGATCCGCGACGTCGCGGCACTGGAGGACGCCTGCGCCGAACTCGGCGTGGAACTTCTCCACGATGCCGAGGCTCGCGGCTACGCCAACCAGACCCGCCGGGGCGATCTCGTCATCCGACTGAAAGGACCCTACGACATCGCCGCGAACCGTCACTCCAATGAGGAGAGCGAGAGCGGCCGCGATGCCGCGGCACCCTACACCCTCACCACCGACTGGTGGGGCGGACACGTCGAGAAGGAGGTCGGTCCCAACTACGGCCGGCTCCTCCAGCTCTACGGCGTCCACAAGACGATGCGCGAAGCCCACAGGAAACGGCTCCGTGTCACCCGCCGCCAGGAAACCGACGGCTCCATCCGCCTCACCCTCGCGGCCTGATCCCGACCTCTCCTTCATTCATGAAAACCAACCAACGCATCGAGGTCTGGGTCAGTCCCGAGGGGGCGATCACCGTCGCCGCCCACGGCTACACCGGGAACTCCTGTGAGGAAGCCACCCGCTTCCTCGAGGAGCAACTCGGCACCCTCGGCCGGCGCCAACGCACCCGCGACTACTACCGCAAGAACCGAAACCAGAACACCCAAACCAACCAACAGGAACAGCAAACATGACACCCGACACCCCGATCCCGGAAGTCCTGCACTTCCAGCCCGACGGCACCGGGGCCGGTCTCTACACCGAGGCCATCGATCTCCAGCAGATCGGTGTCCTCGACGTGAGCCGCGCCTCCGAGATCGAGTTCAACCCCGACACCCAGCAGTGGGAGGTCTTCGACTACACCGGGCAGCGGGTCTTCACCGACCCGTCCCGCGAAGCCTGCCTCCGCTGGGAACGCCGGCACTTCAACCAAACCGATACCGCAACCAACCAACCGAAAACCCTGAACCGATAACCGAAACACCGATTCCCCATGAAAGACCAACTTCCTCGCTACGCGAGGGCCGGTTACGCCGGCCTTTTTTTGTGCACTCCCGAAGAGGCGCGGGCCGAGGCCATCGTGAAGGCGGCCGCCGAAGCCCTCGAACGTCCCCTCCATGCCTGGAGCCTGACCGAGGGATTCGTCGATACCGCCTCCGGCTCCGTCCGCGCCTGCCCCGATCCGGTCGCAGCCCTCGAACAGGTCGATGACCTGGAGGGTGACGTGGTCGTGCTGCTGCGCGACTTCGGCATTCACTTCGAGGACCAGGATCCCGTGCTGATCCGAAAGCTGCGCGACACCCTGCGAGCCGCCCGATCGACCGGGAAGCTACTGGTGTTGCTCGGCGTTTGGAAACAATTGGCACCAGAATTGGAGCGCGAGATCACCCGTCTCGATCTCCGGTTGCCCGACTCCGAGGCGCTCGGCGCCGTCCTCGACGGCATCCTCGCCTCGGCCGAACTCGGTGAACTGTCGCCCGAGATCCGGGAGGCGGCGCTCAACGCGGCCGGCGGGCTCACCACCCTGGAGGCCGAAAACGCCTTCGCCCTGTCGGTCATCGAGATCGGCGCCATCCAGCCGACCATCGTCGCCCGGGAGAAGGCCCACGCGCTCAAGAAGAGCGGCCTGCTCGAAGTCATCGAAACGAACGAGTCCCTCGACTCGATCGGAGGACTCGATGCGCTCAAGGGCTGGCTGACGCAACGTTGCGAAGCCTTCACCCAGCGGGCGCGCGACTACGGCCTCCCCGTGCCCAAGGGCATGCTGGTGCTGGGGGTTCCCGGAACCGGCAAAAGCCTCACCGCCAAAGCGACCGCGAGCGTGTTCGGCGTCCCGCTGCTCAAGCTCGACGCCGGGCGCCTCTTCGGTTCCCTGGTGGGACAGTCCGAGGCCAACCTCCGCGCCGCCATCCAGACCGCCGAGGCGATCGCGCCCTGCGTGCTCTGGATCGACGAGTTGGAGAAAGCGTTCGCGGGGGCCGGCTCCTCCGGGAGCAGCGACGGTGGGACCAGCGCCCGCGTCTTTGGCAGCCTGCTCAACTGGCTGCAGGAAAAGACCAGTCCCGTGTTCGTCGTCGCCACCGCCAACGACATCAGCAAACTCCCGCCCGAACTGCTCCGCAAGGGACGCTGGGACGAATGCTGGTTCGTGGACCTGCCCGACGCCACTGAACGCGCCGCTATCTGGGACATCGTGATCGAAAAGTTCGGTCGCGAACGAACCGCCTACGACTCGGTCGTCCTGGCCCGAGCCAGCGAGCTTCACACTGGGGCCGAAATCGAAGCCGCCTACGTGGAGGCGCTCCACCGTGCCTTCACCGAGGACCGGGAACCCACCGAACTGGATCTCGGCAAGGTGCTGTCCGATTCCGTCCCGCTCGCCACCACCATGAGCGAATCCATCGAGCAGCTGCGCCACTGGTCCCAGGGCCGTGCCCGGCACGCTACACAAATCGACAAGTCAACCAATGAAAAACAGAAGCTAGATCTCTCTTGATCGGCAACAACAACACTTGATAAGACCGCTTTCGCGAAAGCGAGAGAGTGGCCGAGAGAATCCACCGCCATCCAATCGGTGGATTTCTTTTACCTATCAGACCTCGATCTTTCCGAAAGATCACATCAACTGCCAAAAGGAGAAATCCATTTTTCTCATGCTCACCGCCCGGAACCTCATCGAGGAGTTCTCGAATTCGGGACATTTCGCACAGTTAGCCACAGCCCGTCCTCCCAAAACCCTCTCGTTCTACAATCTCGTGGTCCAAGCCGAAGAAATTGCGGAAGGCATGACGGCCCGGTCTCTGGTCGATTACGTTCTTTCGGTGGTGAACAACGGACAGAGAGAACTGGTCGCCCTTTTATTAATCCACATCTGAGAAGATGAGACTTTGCAACAAGTGACTCGGCGAAAATGAAGCGTGTTTCAGCGATCGGCAGGCATCTGGATCCAGCCCAGCCTGTCGGATTCCAGCATCTGGCCAGCATCAGCCGGTTCGTTCGAAGGCGTCACAAAGATATGCGATCACCCCAATCTCTTCGCCTTCAACTGGAGTTGGAATAGACATTTGCAGACACATTGAAGATGACCCGAGAAGTTGCGAGTATCAATGATCGACTCCTCAAGTTCGGCTGCAAGCACTTTGGGGATTTTGGTGATAAAGCCCGCCATCCGGCTTCCGCCAAAAGCATGGGGTGCCAAGCGGTGAGCGGAGGTAAGTGATTCTTTGCACTGGAGCTGCGAAAGTTCTCAGATGCATGCCAACTGAGACCGTAAAGCCTGGGTAGCAGGGAGTTTCAGATTATCCCGTCCGGCGGCGATGAGCCTCGATCCAGTCCGGATCGAAACCTGTTTCAGAAGATAAAAGATCTC
>JAUIGT010000637.1 GCA_030432615.1 Verrucomicrobiia bacterium | reverse complement strand
ATATCGGCGAAGCCGGCCTGGCGTCCTACGGCGTCACCGACGGCGCGCTCTTCATCCGCACCGAATCGAAGCTCTACCGGGTGGGCGGTTGATCGCCGGGAACCGCGGCGGGTCCGAGAGCCCCGCGATCTCCGCCGAGGCGATCGGCCAGCTTCTCGAACATCCCGCCGATCTCCCGTCCACCTCCGCGAACCGGCTCGAAGACCGAAGTTCCGCCTTCCGGGGCCGGAGCGACATGCCAGGTGAAGAAGGTGCGCGGCATTCCCCCGCTTTCCTCGGGCCAGAATTCCACGAAGCGCAGGTCGGTCGCCAGGAAACCGCCGCGCTCCCTGTCCGGCTCCACGAGCAGGTATTCCTCGCTGAACCACAGCGCGCAGTCGATCGCGCGATCGCCGCGATGGGGTTCCAACAGGTCGAGCCGTTTCGGCACCCGGTGGAAGGCGAGCGGCTCCGCCGAATCGGTGACCGCCCAGTAGGTGATCCAGAACGCGTCCTCGGTTTCGAAGAGCCCGCGCCAGATGAGCGTGGTGAAAGGCGCCGCCGAAACTTCGCCGCGAATCGGCTCGATACCGACCCCGGCCAGTTCTCGGTCGAATCGTCGGGCAGCCAGGGATTGGGCCGCGAAGCTGAATCCGACGTAGGCGACCAGGGCGATCGCGCAGCCGAGAACCCAGCCCGGCGAGGCCCGGCCCGGGGATTTTCGACGAAACAACGCCGCGGCGATCCAGACAAACATCGGCAGGGTGAACAGCGGGTCGATGATGAAGAAATTGTTGAGCCCGAAACGCCGGCGGGACCAAGGATCCAGCAACTGGGTGCCGTAGACGGTGAAGCAGTCGATGAGGATATGGGTGGCGAAATTCAGGAAGGTGAAGGCGAAAACCCGTTGCCAGGAAATCGCCTCGCCGTTTCGCCGATCGAGCGCGCTTCGACGATTCCACAGGCGGAACAGCAACCAGCCGATCAGCGGGGTTCCCAGCAACACCCCGAAGACGGAGTGTGAGAATCCCCGGTGCCAGTACAGCTCCCCGATGGTATCCAGCCAGGGATTGGCGAGGACGTCGAGATCCGGCAAGGTTCCCACCAAGGCGCCCCAGCCGAGAGCGCTGCGCCCCAGTTGTCTCCCGAGCAGTCGCTCGCCGACAACGGCACCGAGGGCGGCTTGGGTGAAGGAATCCATGGCAAGGGAACGGGCGACTGGCTCTGAGGGGAGGGCCATCGGCCGACATCGAGTCCACGAGTCTACGCGCGTTTCGCTCTCCCAGTTTCTCGAAATTTTCCCAGGCACTTGGAGTCGCGGAACGCGCTGGCGTGATCACTTACCCGAAAATGCCGAAAATATGTCGCATTTCTACAAGGAATCCGCTTTCAGATACAAGACGGTCGTCCGCGCGTCTGCTAGGATTTCACACTCCCCAAAACGGACCTCACGCTCCCTTCCTTCCCCCGGTCTTTCCCCCTTTCGCCCCTTCCCGCCATGTTTCCGCTCGCCCAACAGTCCGCCCGCTATCGAGTTTCTCTTGGGGCGTTCGCTTTCGGTGGCTTGGTCGCCGCCACTTTCGGCATCGTTGCCGCCGAAGAACCCAGCGAGGCCGACTCGATTCGTTTCTACGCCGAGCAGGTTCACCCGATTCTCGAAGCGCACTGCTTCAAGTGTCACGGGGCCGAGGACAAGCTGAAGGGCAATTTTCGGATCACCAGCCACGAGGGGCTCCTGCGGGGCGGAGACTACGGCCCCGGCATCGACGAGGAAGATCCCGCCAAGAGTGTCCTCCTCGACATGGTCAACTACGTCAGTGACGACTACCAGATGCCGCCGAAGGCCAAGCTGCCGGCGCGAGAGATCGCGATCCTGACCCAATGGATCACGGAGCACGGTGGCCGCTACGATCCCTCCCTGGAAATCGCCGGCAATCCCTCGGAAGCCCGGCGGGGATTTTCCGTGAGCGAAAGCGATCGCGAATGGTGGGCCTACCAACCCCTGCGCCCCGATCTCGCCCCGCCCAAGGTCGCCGACGCCGCCTGGGAGGAAAACGGCATCGACGCCTTCGTGCTCACCCGGCTGGAGGAAGCAGGCCTGAAACCCAATCCCGTTGCCGAACCCGGGGTTCTCTGCCGCCGGGTTTTCTACGACCTGATCGGCCTGCCGCCGACCCTCGCCGAGGTCCAGCGATTCGAGGCCGCCTGGGAACGCGATGCCGACGCGGCGTGGAACGATCTCATCGACGACCTCCTCGCCCGCCCCCAGTACGGCGAAAAATGGGCACGCCATTGGCTCGACGTGGTGCGCTACGCGGAAACGAACGGCTTCGAGCGCGACAACCCCAAGCCGCACATCTGGCGCTACCGGGACTATGTCATCCAGGCTTTCAACGAGGACAAGCCCTACGACCAGTTCGTCATCGAGCAGCTCGCCGGCGACGAGATCGAGCAACCGACGATCGATTCCCTGACCGCGACCGGTTTTCACCGCCTGATGCAGTGGGACGACGAACCGGCCGACCGCAAGCAGCACGTCTACGATGTGCTCGCCGACGATGTCCAGGTCACCAGTGAGGCCTTCCTCGGCACCACCATGGGCTGTGCCCGGTGCCACGATCACAAGGCCGATCCCATCTCCCAGAAGGACTACTACTCCTTCATGGCTTTCTACCACGGCATCACACACTACCAGACCGCCGGAACCCTGATCGCCTGGGCGACGGACGAAGAGAAGGAGCAATTCGAACAGGAACGAAAGCGCAAGATCACTGCCCTGGAAGAAAAAGGCGGCAAACTCGAAGCGGAAATCGCCTCTTTTCTCGATGCCGAAGGGCTGCTGGCGAAAGGCGAGGATCAGCCACTGACCTTCATCGAAGACGCCCGCAATGGTGGCAATCTCTGGGAGTTCACGACTTCGAAACCCACCCCGGACTGGCACGAGGTGGGGTTCCGCAACAAGGCGTGGGTAAAGGCGCACGGTGGCTTCGGTCGCGACGGCACGCCGAACGCGATCGTGCGGACAGAGTGGAGCACGCCCGAGATCTGGATGCGGGCCACCTTCGGTCTGCAGGCGCTGCCCAAGTCCCTGGTGATGGAAATCCACCACGACGAAGATGTCGAGGTCTACCTGAACGGGCAACTGGTCTACGAGGCCACCGGCTTCCTCAAGGACTATGAATCGATCAACCTCACCGGAAAGGCGCTCGAGGCCCTGCAGACGGGTCGAAACGTCGTCGCCGTGCACTGCAGGCAGACGAGCGGCGGGCAATACATCGACCTCGCCCTCCGTTCCGGTATCGTCGATGGCTTCGATCCCGGAAAAACTATCCGTATCGCCCCAAGGGTCGATCGC
>JAUIGT010000636.1 GCA_030432615.1 Verrucomicrobiia bacterium | reverse complement strand
CTCGTAATCCTTGAGAACGACGACACCTGGCACTGCAGCGCACAACAAGACGAGGCACTCAAGCCCTGACCGCGCTGGAGTCGAAATGACTTTTCTGATTCGCAATATTATCCCACAATCAACCCGCGCTCCCCGTCAGGGCAGAGTGCTCTTGAACGTTCGGCAATGAAAAAATTCCTCAAAGAAAGCCTCATCCTTTGGGGAGGACTGTTTGTTGCTGTTTTGATTATTTCGGTATTTTTCGATTTCAGCATTCCCACTGATAGCGATGCAAAGAGAGCGTCGGAACTGGTGAAGGAAATTTCGGCCAAATATCCGCTGAAGTATGAGAGGGAAGACGGTGGCGGGCCTGCAATATATTGCTCTCCTCATCCGGAAAAAGACCTGATCTATATCTATGGAAGATATGATTCGAAAGAAATCGATTCTATTCGGTCGGTGATTGAAGAGATACAGGATACACGAGATGACAAGAGACGAATCGAGATCACGTTCTGTGAGCGAGAGCTTGATCGCAAATCAAAATACTTTGAGACAGCAATAAAATAACCTGGCCGAACAAGGCGTCGATCTCAACACCTGACCTTGGCGAGTCGAAAGCATCATGACCATTCAACCACTAAACCAGGAGTCGGAGCCCACCCTCGGTCAGGTGTGAGATGACTTTGACGTTCGGTCTGAAAAATGGACCCGATTTCTTTCCAGCATCCGACCGGCATCACTCTTGGCCCCAATACTTCCCCGAAGGATTTGGAGAGGATAGATGACGCTGCAAGGCAAGAAACGTCGGAGCATGGATGCTATTTTCGGATTCCCCCGTTCGAGATCGGCAAGCATTCATTGGCATGTCTACTCTATTTTGCGGACGGCTCAGTTACACAGATGGACTTTTGTCTGCACGACCCTTCAAAATACGGATCAGATTGGAGCGACGCCACACAAGAAAAGGAAGAGTTGCGAGCACAGGACACCGACTTATGGCTCACCAGCATCGGGTATCCGACCGGAGATTACCCATGGGGCACGGTTTGGGTGGCGTTCGACCTCAAAGGATTCTCAGGAGGAGGCGGAGTTCGCTATCGAGCGTCAACCGGACCGAACAAGGCAGAGTAGGCAAGCCTCACCACGTCACGAGTCGAAAGCTTCATGGACATTCAACCTTCAACCCAGATTCGGAGTGGGTCCTCCGGAACGGGTCAGTCGATGAATGTTGATTTTCTTTTCTCAGCTGTCGCGCGCCCGCAAGACCGCAGGTGAACCCAATGGACGGTGTTGCAGAGTCTCCCGGATTTCCTCTCGTTCCTAGAAGATCCCAGGAAATGTTTGTTCACTGGATGTCTGGTCGTCCGGCTGAGACTCCGACTTTCCTAGTCATCCCGAGCGCAGCCGAAGGATCTCACGAATCTGGTTTGGCCGCCGCCCGAGAAAAACCGCTTCCGAAAATCGTCAGGTTTTTTCTCGGAAATGGTATGAGAATGCTGGGAGAACCGATGAGAAAATGCGCCGACCGGGAGGCGCGAAACGCGGGTTCCCGGCCGGCGCGGTTGTCCAGGGGGATGCTGGCAAAGTGGCTTACTTGCCCATGGCCTGGGTCAGCTTGGGCAGGTACTTGCCGGGATCTTCCTTGAAATCCTCGATGCAGCTCTCGCAGCAGAATTTCACGGTCATGCCTTCGTGTTGAATGCTCACGGGGTCGCCCATGCTGCCCAGCGATTCGCCGGAGACGATGCAGACCTCGAGGGGGTAGGCGTCTTTCTTGGCGCCGGCCGCCGCGGCCTGTTCGCCCCCGCCTTCGCCGCCTTCGGCGTGTTCCTCATGGTCGCCGTGATCGTGGTCGCCATGGTCGTCGCCGCCGCCGCTCGGGCTGCAGGCGATGCCGAAGAGGCTGAGTCCGGCGATTCCGGCGAGAACGAGCATCCAGTGTGTTGCTTTTTTCATACTACTTTTCTTTCTTTCTTGGTTTTGGGTTGGTGTCGGGTGTGAGGTCCGGCTTCGTCCGTGGGACGGGCTAACTGCCCAGCCTTCGCTCCTGCTGCCAGCAGAAAAGCGTAGGCACGACGAAGACCGTGAGAACGGCGGCGATCATGCCGCCGAAAGTGGGAATGGCCATGGGCACCATGACGTCGGCACCGCGGCCGTCGGAGGTGAGGACGGGCAACAGCGCCAGCAGGGTGGTGGCGGTGGTCATCATGGCGGGGTGGTTGCGCAGGGTGGCGGCCTCGATGGTGGTCTCGCGGATGCCGGCGACGGTCCCGGTTTTCTGGTCCGGATCGGCGAAGCGCTGCTGGAGGATGGTGCCCATGAGGACGCCGTCGTCGGTGGCGATCCCGAAGAGGGCGAGGAATCCGACCCAGACGGCGATGCTGAGATTGACCGGGTGGACCTGGAACAATTCGCGCCAATCGACGCCGAAGAGATGGGAGTCGAGGAACCACGGCTGCCCGAAGAGCCCGAGGAGGATGAAGCCTCCCGCCAGCGAGGTCGGAATGCCGGCGAGAAACACCATCAGCGTCAGGCCGAGGGACTGGAAGTGGAGGTAGAGCAGGATGAAGATCAGCACCAGGGCGACGGGAACGACCAGGACAAGGGTGCGGGCGGCGTGTACCTGGTTCTGGTAGGAGCCGGTGAACTCGTAGTCGATGCCGGCGGGGCGGTCGTAGTGTTCTCGCAGCCAGGCATCGGCGGCCTCGACCACTTCCACCTCCGACTCGCCGGGCTGCTTGTCGAAGATGACGTAGCCGACGAGGAAACCCTTCTCGCTCTTGATGGCCTGGGGGCCGCGGACGTAGTCGATGGTGGCCAGTTGCTGGAGCGGAATCTGGGCGCCGGTGGGAGTGGGCACGAGGATTTCCCGGAGGTCCTCCAGGGAATCGCGCAGCTCGCGCTGGTAGCGGACCCGGACCGGGTAGCGTTCGCGCCCCTCCACCGTGGTGGTGATGCGTCGGCCGCCGACCGCGACCTCGATGACATTCTGCACCGCCATCACGGTGAGCCCGTAGCGGGCGATGGCGTCGCGGTCGATGTCGATCTCGAGGTAGGGTTTTCCCACCATCCGGTCGGCGAAGACGGTCTCGGCCCGGATCGAGGGGACCCGCTTGAGTTGTTCCTCGATTTCGAGGGCGGCTGCCTCGATGGTCTCGAGATCGGGGCCGTAGACTTTGAGCCCCATCGGCGCGCGCATCCCGGTCTGGAGCATGACGAGCCGGGTCTCGATCGGTTGGAGCTTCGGTGCCGAGGTCACGCCGGGAACTTCCGCGGCGGCGGCGATCTCGTCCCAGATGTCGTCGGGCGACTCGATGTGATCCCGCCAGAGACGCACGCGGTCGCCGTTCTCG
>JAUIGT010000057.1 GCA_030432615.1 Verrucomicrobiia bacterium | reverse complement strand
GGCTCCGGCGACGAGGCCCTGCGCCTGTTGTTCCTGGCCGGCGAAGTCACGGTCGATTACCGGGCGCTCATCGACGAGCGCTTCGGTGAAGATCTCTGGCTCAATGCCTACGCCAACGACATTCCCTGCTACATCGTTTCCCGGCGCCAACTCGAGGCCGGTGGCTACGAACCCGGCAACTCGATGTACTACTACGGTTACCTCACGCCCTTTCGTCCCGAGGTGGAGCAGCGGGTGTTGGAAACCGTCGGACGGGCGTTGGCCCTTCCTCAGTGAATCAGTCGCACCGGCTCGCCCTCGAGCGGGGCGATGATGCGGTCGGTCAGGGCACGGGCCTCGGCTTCGGCCACGAGGCGGCGGCGCGGTTCGCAGGCCTTACCGATTCCCAGCGGGAAGGTCTCGTGGTGCATGGGAATCATGGTTTCGGCCCGGAGATCCTGGAAAGCTTGGAGCGCTTCCTCGGGATTCATGTGCACCTCGCGACCGCTCGGCGCGTCGTAGGCGCCGATGGGAAGAATCGCCGTCCGGATGTCGTAACGGTCCCCGATCTCGGTGAAGCCCTCGAAGTAGGCGCTGTCTCCGCAATGGAAGAGGCTGCTGTGCGCGGTCCGCATGATGAATCCGCCGAATCCACGATGGGTGTCGTGGATCATGCGCGCGCCCCAGTGATAGGCGGGAGTGAAAATGATTTCCGTCTCGTCGAACTGGAAATGATCCCAGAGATCAAGCTCGTGGATGGGGCCGAAATTCATCCCCCGGAGCAACCCGGAAACGCCCTTGGGCACGAAAACCGTCTGCCCGTTGGCGATCCGTTTCAGGGTCGGCCGATGGAGGTGATCCATGTGGGCGTGGCTGATGAGAATCGCATCGATGTCCGGCAGGTGACCGAGTTCCATGCCCGGATGACGGGTCCGCTTGATCGGTCCCATCCACATGGCCCAGTTGGGATCGATGAGAATGTTGTGGTGCGGGGTCCGGACCAGGAAGGAAGCGTGCCCGATCCAGACGACCTCCAGTTCGTTGGGTTGGAGATTGCCGAAGATCGGCGGCTCGTCGAAGTGCGGCAGTTCCCGTTTCCGGATGATGGTGGGAATGATCGCCTTGCTCAGATACTGGTAGTTGCGGCGGGCCCAGCCCTTCTCGGGCTTGAGTCCGACCCGGAGGCCATCGGTTTCGACGCCGTTTCGCCGGGTGAAGGATTGGAATCGATCGGTGAGGCGCCGGCGATTCGGCGCGGACGGGTTTTCCATGGGAGGGAGCGGGGAAATCATGACATCGCGAGCCCGGAGCGGAGTGGTGGGGATGGGTCGTGAGTGACGGGTTCGCCGGGCAGCGTGTCTCTTTGTTTCTGTGCGTCCCTCATTGTTCAAAATCCGAGCGGCTTCCACAATGGCCTTTTCAGGCCAGCGACTTTGCCGACACCGGTTCGCCGAGGGCGTTCTCGTGGTGAATCTCCTGGAAAATTCCGCCCCCGACAAGCGTTTCTCCCTCGTAGAAAGCGGCGATCTGTCCCGGTGTCAGGGCGCGTTGGGGCGTCTCGAAGACGACTTCGGCGACGCGCCCGTCGTCCGACAATTCGACCGAGACCGGGGTCGCCCGGCAGCGGTAACGAGGCTGGACACTGAGGTTGGCGATCTCGGCGAGCGGTCGGCGGGTGACGCTGATTCCGCCGATCCGGCAGCGGCTGGCGTAGAGTTTCGGCGTGTCCGGCTCGTCGAAGGCAACGACCAGTTCGTTGGATGCCGGCCGCTTCTCCACCACCACGTAGGCCTTGCCGAAGGTGTTCGACGCCACCCCCAGCCCCTTGCGCTGGCCGAGCGTGTAGAGGTGCAGCCCCCGATGCTCGCCGACCTCGCGCCCGTCCAGGGTGACGATGGCTCCGGGCCGATCGGGAAGGTAATGGCTGAGAAAATCCGACATCTTGATGTTGCCGATGAAGCAGATGCCCTGGCTGTCCTTCTTCCGCGCCACCGGCAGTTGGAAGTTCCGCGCCAGTTCCCGGACCTCGGGCTTGGGAAGATCGCCGATGGGAAACAAGGCCGGCTGGATCTGCGTCTGTTCCAGCAGGGCGAGAAAATAGGTCTGGTCCTTGTTGCCGTCGCGCCCGCGGAGGATGTCGGACGTGCCGTCGTCATACCGGCGAAGGCGCGCGTAGTGCCCGGTGGCAATGGCGTCGAATCCCTGGTCGAGGGCGAAATCGAGAAAGATCCCGAATTTCATCTCCCGATTGCACATCACGTCCGGGTTGGGCGTGACGCCGTCGCGATACCCTTCCAGGAGGTAATCCACGACCCGGTCACGGTATTGATCCACCAGGCTGAGAATCCGGAACTCGATCCCGAGGTGCTCGCAGACGGCTCGGGCATCGCGGATGTCCTGCTCCCACGGGCAATCGCCGGGGAGCCCCTCCTCGTTGGTCCAGTTCTTCATGTAGGCGCCGACCACCTCGTGCCCCTGCTCGAGCAGGAGCGCGGCGGCGACACTGCTGTCCACGCCGCCGGAGATGGCGGCGAGAACACGTTTCTTTTCGGAGGAAGCCATGGAGAGGAAAACTCCGGGGACCGTAGACCGAGATTGCCATGACGCCAAGGTCCGGCGCTCGGCTTCCACCGCGGGGTTTTTCCGCGAGGCGGGCGACCGCAGCCCGCGCATGCGTGAGGGAATTTCCGCCCCGGAGGTGCTAGGTTTCGCCGATCGTGTCCATCCGCATCGCCAGCGTCGCCCTCCTGTTTGCCATCGCCCCGGCCGGGTCACTTTCCGCCGGGAACGATGACGCGGACCACTGGGCCCTGCAGCCCATCGTCCGCCCCACCGTGCCCGATGTGCCCGGCGCCTGGAGCGACCGGGTCCGGAATTCCATCGACGCCTTCATCCTCGCGCGCCTCGCGGCGGAGAAACTGACGCCCTCTCCCGAGGCGCCTCCGGCCACCCTGTTTCGGCGCCTGAATCTCGATCTCACCGGCCTTCCCCCGACTCCTGAGGAAACGCGCGCCTTTCTCGACGCCTGGACGGACAATCCGGAAGCCGCCTACACGAACGCGGTGGAACACCTGCTCGATTCGCCCCACTTCGGCGAGCAGTGGGGGCGCCACTGGCTCGACCTGGCACGCTACGCGGACAGCGAAGGCTACCTCGGCGACTCCGTTCGCCCCTGGGCCTGGGTCTACCGCGACTGGGTGGTCGATGCCATCAACCGCGACCTTCCCTACGACCAATTCTCGATCGAGCAGATCGCCGGTGACCTCCTCGAGAAACCGACGCTGGAACAGCTCATCGCGACCGGTTTCCACCGCAACACGCTTCGCAACACCGAGGCCGGCGTGGACCTGGAACTCTACCGGACCAAGGAAGTCGTCGACCGCGTCAACACCACCGGCACCATCTGGCTCGGGCTGACGCTGGCCTGTGCCGAGTGCCACGATCACAAGCACGACCCGGTCTCCCAGCACGACTTCTACCAGCTCTACGCCTTCTTCAACAATGCCGACGAAAGCACCGCCTCGCTGCCGCTGACACCGGAACTGGAATCCTACGCGCGCTCGCTGCTCTCGAAGAAGGATCTCGAGAAGGACCCGCCGGCGAAACCTTCCGCCCGGGCCCGCACCTTCCGCGAACGCACCAAGGACCGGCGCGAGTCGTTCATTCACGAGCGCGGGGACTACACCCGCCGCGGCGAGACGGTGACGCCCGGCGTCCCCGCCGTTCTTCACGGTATCCGGGCTCGCGGAGAGAGCCCGGATCGGCTCGACCTCGCCCACTGGCTCTTCGACGAGGCCAATCCGCTCACCGGCCGGGTCGCCGCCAACCAGGTCTGGCAGCACCTCTTCGGCTCCGGCATCGTGGCCACTCCGGACGATTTCGGCACCGAGGGCGCGGAACCGACGCACCCGGAACTGCTCGACTGGCTGGCCACCGAATACCGTCGCCTCGGCTGGAGCCGCAAGGACCTGATCCGCCTCATCGTTCATTCCTCCACCTACCGCCAGTCCTCGACCGTCCGCGCGGAGTACGCCGAGCATCCCACGGGAAACACCCTGCTCTGGCGCCAGAACGCCTTCCGGGTGGGCGCGGAAAGCGTGCGTGACCTCAATCTCGCGGCCAGCGGACTGCTCGAACCCAAACTCGGCGGCCCCGGCATTCGCCCGCCGCTCCCGGAATTCGTCACCGAGGTCGGACGCAGCGTGAAATGGCCCGTCAGCGAGGGCGGCGACCGCTACCGACGCGGGCTCTACATTTTCCTCAAGCGCACCGTGCTCTACCCGATGCTGACCACCTTCGACGCGTCGGACACCAGCGTCTCCTGCGCCCGCCGCGAGCGCACCAACACGCCGATGCAGGCCCTCACCCTGCTCAACGATCCCGTCTTCTTCGAAGGCGCCGAAACCCTGGGCCGGGAACTTCACGAAATTCACGGCGATCGTTTCGATGCCGCCCTCGACGATCTTTTCCTGCGCTGTCTCGCCCGGGAGCCACGCACCGCCGAGATCGACGCGCTGCGCTCCGCACACGACGATTTCCTGCGCGAGAGCGGGGATGGCGAAGCCGCCATGATCGCCGTCGCGCGCGTGGTCATGAACCTCGACGAATTCATCACCCGCGAATGAACTACCCCACCGGACAGGACCCGAGGCAGGCCTTCAGCCGCCGCGACTTCTTCACCAGCGCCGCCAGCGGCCTGGGAACGGTGGCGCTCGCTTCGCTGCTGGGCGAGGAGGGCCTTCTCGCCGGCGTCCCGGGAGCCAAGGGACCGCATTTCGCGCCCAAGGCGAAGCGCTGCATCTACCTCTTCATGGAGGGGGGCCCCAGCCAGATGGATCTCTTCGATCCCAAGCCCAAGCTCAACGAGCTGGACGGCCAGCCCATGCCCGACTCGATGCTGGAAGGCGTGAAGTTCGCTTTCACCCAGAAGGACAGCGCCCGGCTCATGGGCAGTCCCCGCACCTTCAAGAAGTACGGCGAGTGCGGCATGGACATGTCCGACCTGCTCCCGCACCTGAGTGAATGCGCCGACGACATCGCCCTGGTGCGGTCGATGCATTGCGAGCAGTTCAATCACCTGCCCGGCCAGCTCCTCATGCTGAGCGGCTCCCCGCTCCGCGGCTGGCCCACGCTCGGTTCCTGGCTCAACTACGGGCTAGGGAGCGAAAGCCGGGACCTACCCGGCTACGTGGCGATGACCACCCTCGGGCGCGGACTGCCCGGGGGAGCAGCCAGCTGGTCGAGCGGATTTCTTCCCTCCAGCTACGGTGGGTCGTTGTTCCGAAACCAGGGCAGCCCGGTGCTGAACCTGGACAATCCGGACGGCATTTCCGGCGATGTGCAGGGGCGCAGCATCGCGGCGATCAACGAACTCAATCGCCAGCGCATGGAACGCGAGGGCCACGCCGAGATCGCCAGCCGCATTCGCAACTACGAGCTGGCTTTTCGCATGCAATCGGCGGCCCCGGAACTCATCGATCTTTCCGGTGAATCCAAGGCCACTCTCGAGGCCTACGGCGTCAACCGGCAGGACAAGACCGGTTTTCAATCCTCCTACGCGCGCAACTGCCTTCTCGCCCGTCGCATGATCGAGCGCGGCGTCCGCTTCGTGACCCTGTTCCTGTCCACCTGGGACCAGCACAGCAAACTGGACTCCGGTCTCGCCACCAACACGCAGATTTCCGACCAACCTGTCGCGGCCCTGCTCAAGGATCTGAAGGAACGCGGCCTGCTCGACGAGACCCTGGTCGTCTGGGGAGGCGAATTCGGGCGCACCCCGCTCGGGGAGAACCGCTCCGGGTTCAAGACCGTGACCGGTCGCGATCACCATCCGTATTCCTTCAGCGTCTGGATGGCCGGCGGCGGGGTGAAAGGCGGCCAGACCATCGGGAAGACCGACGAGATCGGTTGGGGTGTCGAGGAGGATCCCATCCACGTCCACGATCTCCACGCCACCATCCTCCACCTCTTCGGCTTCGATCACGAGGAACTCACCTACCGTCACCAGGGCCGCGACTTCCGCCTCACCGATGTCCACGGCAAGGTGGTGAAGAAGTTGCTGGCGTGATCCGGTTTCCCCGATCCGGTCCGGGCACCTCACGCAAATTTCTCCAAAGTTTCGCGTGAATTCGCGTCCATTCGCGGTTCTGATGGAACCGAATCGTTCATTCAACACCCTCACCTCGACAGACCCATGCCTTTCAAATTCACCGGATTCGCCGACGAAGCGGAAAAAACTCTCGATGGACAGATCGCCACCCTCAAGGAAGCCGGTTGGTCGGCGATCGAGCTGCGCCTCCTGAGCGGGAAGAACGTCTGCGACCAGACCGACGAGGAGTGGGCCGCCACCCGTGATCGGCTCGGCGAGGAAGGCATCGAGGTCGTCGGGTTCGGCGGCCAGATCGGCAACTGGGCGCGCCCCATCACCTCCGATTTCCTGAAGGACCTGGACGAACTGCGCCGCGTCGCTCCCCGCATGCGGGAGACCGGGACCAAGTTTCTCCGCATCATGTCCTACCCCAATTCCGAGGAAAATCCCCTGCCGAAGGACGAGTGGAAGGCGGAGACCGTTCGCCGCATCAAGGAACTCGCCACCATCGCCGAGGGCGAGGGCGTGGTCCTGGCCCACGAGAACTGTTCCGGCTACGGCGCCGACGCCGCCGGTTGGCTCGAACTGGCCGAGGCCGTCGGGAGCCCGGCCCTGCAGTTGATTCTCGACACCGGCAACAACAGCCTCCACGAGAACAGCAACGAGGCGACCTGGGAGTTCTACCAGGCGACCAAGGATCACATCACCCACGTCCACATCAAGAGCGCCAAGGCGAACCCGGAAGGTGGCGATTGGATCACCTGCCACGTCGATGAGGATCCCGTCCAGCGCCGCATCCTCGAAGACCTCGAGAAGAACGGCTACCACGGCTGGCTTTCCATCGAACCCCACCTCAAGGCCGCCATCCACGCCGGCCAGGATGTCGATGACAGTGGCGAAGCGCGGGAAGTCTGGGTCGAATACACCCGGCGGTTGGAGAAACTGGTGAGCGAGATCACGGGGTGATCTCGCGACTCCAATCGTCGTTCCCATGAAAACGGCAATCCTGCTGGCGGGAACGATTGCCGCGGGAATTCTCGGTGTCTTGCTGGTCTTCGGCGGTCTGGTCGCGTTATTCACGGAGCCTTTATCGGGACTGGCAATCCTGTTTCTTCTCGTGCCCATCGCCTTCTCCCTGGCGATCGTCTTCGCTCAGGTGAGCAGCCAAAAAGAGGATGTTTCCAATCGCAAAGGAGAGCAATCGGAGGAGTCCGACCGATTTTCCGATATTCGCGGAACCCCGTGGGAGAACGATCCCGACCCAAACCGCGATCGACACCCCGGCGAATAGACGATCCGACCCGAGGAAGGGAAAGAATTCCCACTCCCCATTACCGAGCTAGTTCGATAGTTCCACGGGAGCGGATTCCTGGCGTTGGTGTTTTTCTCACCCACCGCTCCCGATCCCGGCCAACCACGCCAGTAGGCCGACGATCAGGAAGCACACCGCCACCGACACGAGGAACCCGACCACGTCGATGCGCCGCGGGCGCACGAATTCCCAATCGGTATTCGGAAACAGGCGGATCGCCTCGTATTTCTTCGGATTGGCGTAGGCCTCTTCCAGGTTCTTCCGGTCCGTCTCGGGATCGGGATCGACCACCGTCCTCATCTTGGCGTAGTAGCGATCGAGAACCTCTTCCCGCTCGCGTCGCGTGATCAGGCTGGCAAGAATCAACACCAGGAAAGGCAGCAGCAATCGGGGAGGCAGGCGCAGGGTTTCGATGGTGGCCTTGGACGACTTCGACAAGTCGATTCCCAACCAGTAGTAGAGCAGGAAGTCGAGGTTGAAGGCTCCGGTTCCCTCGTGGGCGTTGGTGTAGCGTTGCACCAGCACCCGGGTATTCCCCTCCTCTCGCTCTTCGACCGTTTCCAGGGCGACTTCCCCGATCGGTTTCAGATCACCTCGCCAGAAGATCGGTTTTCCTCCCGTTTTCACCACGAATTCCGCCGTTTCCCCCTCGGCTCCCGAGGGCGGCTCCGGACCGATCTTCTTCAGGAGCGCCTCGTCGCCCGAGGCGGCCGTTGTCGCCTCGACCCAGGCCTCGTGCCGGGCGACGTCGGCCGCCGTCACCGTCCGGGTCGTGGTCCGGGTCACCAGGTGGGTGGGCTGGGTCAGCCCGGGGTTGGTTCGCATCCCGGGGGCCAGCTTCGGCAGCAGCGGCGGCAGGACGAAGAAGAAGATGACTGAGAACGCGATCGTGATCCAGACTGCGCGCACGTTGGCGCGTCGCCAGAACATGCCGATCCAGAACGGTGCCGCGAAGAGAATCGGCAACTCGACCGCCAGTTTGAACTGTCCGAAGACGTCCGCCATCGTCAGGGCGATCAGCGAGGCCCCCACGATGATCACCAGGCCGGTGCCGCGGGCCACGTTGAGGCATTCCTTCTCGCTCGCATTCTTGTTGATGTAAGCCGCGTAGACATTCCGGGTCACCAGGCCCGAGGTCACGATCATGTAGGTGTCGGCGGAACTCATCATCGCCGCCATCAGGCAGGCCAACATCAGTCCCACGAGGCCCAGGTTCAGCGGCCCGAGGATCTCCCGCGCCGCCACGCCCCAGACGCGGTCGGGATCGGCGGCGATCTCCGCGTTGCCCGCCAATAGCGCCAGGGCGATGAGAGCGGTCAGGGCCCAGCCGACCGTGCAGAGGCGCTTGAGGAAATTCCCCGTCACCAGGCCGACACGAGCCTCATATTCGCTCTTCGCCGAGCCCCCGCCGGTGGCGATGAAGTGTGGTTGAACCACGATGCCCACCAGAACCAGGAGGGTCAGGGAAATGATGTAGGGCACCGGAAACTCGCCGGCCGCCGGGCCGGAAAAGAGCCCGAAATAGTCGTCCGATACCCGTTCGTGCATGATGCGGAAGCCGTCCATGATTCCGTGGCTGGCCGGGTCGCCGAACTCGTTCACCAGCGCCATCAATCCATAGGGAATCAGGAGCACCGAGAGCAGGATGATGAAGATTCCCTGGATGAGGTCGGTGTAGTAGGCGGCCGTCAATCCGCCAAGCACGCCGTAGAGAATCACGATCACGGCGATGGAAGGGATCAGCCAATATTTGATCTCGATCCCGGCGAAGCTCTCGAACCCGAGCAGCGGCACCGCGAACTTGGCGATCGCGGACAGCATCGTGGACAGGTAGAACATGTAGAAGACGATGGCGAAGATCGAGTAGGCCACGCCCAGCTTGCGCGAATCGTAGCGTTCCACGAACCAGTCGCCGAGCGTGAGGTGGCGCATGCGCCGGTACCACACGCCGGTGATCCAGTAGATGGGCGTCACGAACAACCACATCAACGCCGACCACACCCCGCTGAGCCCGCTCGTCCACGCCGTCCTCCCCACCGTGACCGGTTCATGGGCCCCGGTGCCGGCCCCGAACGCGGCGAAGGTCTGGAGCAGCTTTCCAAAACCACGACCGCCCATGAAGTAGTCTTCCTGGCCCTTCACCCGTCGCATCGACCAGAGGCCGATCAGAACCATGACGACAAAGTAGAGAATGAGAACGGTGAAATCGATCCAAGTCATGGACGTTGGTCTTGTGAATTTTTGATGATCTGAGGAAGATTGTAGGGAAACTCCAGACCCCCGAAGAATCCAGAAAGTAAGGGGAAGGAGTTCCTACCAATCCGTCACTCTCCGAGTCTACTGGGCGTAATCCGCAAATTTCTCCGCCACTTTCGCGGCTTCCGGATCGCCGTGGTGGAAATAGAGGCGATGCTTCAGCTTCAGGGTTTCTCCCGCCTTGATGGTGTAGTCACCGTCGCCCTTCTTGGCGCCGTCCTTCGCTTCGAAAAAGCCGGTCCCGAAACGGTTCGCGGTCAGGAGCCCGTAGGTGCGAGCGTGCCAGTTGGTCGGGTAGCGCAGGTTGGACGGGTGATCGAAAATGGCGATGCCCACCATATTGCCGCTGGGATCGGGACCGAAGTAGTCGCACCATTCCGCCTTTTTCCCCCAGGCTTCCGCGTTCTCGTCTCCCCGACTGTTGCGGATCGTGCCCTTGCCTTCCTTGGTCTTGCGATCCTCCACCTTCATGGTGCCGGCGACCCGAATGCCGAGTCCGCCATCCTTCTCATCGTAAAAGGTCACGTCCTTCTCGCCGGCGGTGAGGGCGAGGTCGAAATCCATCAGCATCTCGCGCTCCGGCAGCGGATGAAACCGCAAGGTCACCACCTCGGTGAGGACCAGTTCGCCATCGCCCATCCAGCGATCCCGCAGCACCAGTTCCCCGGTTTCGCCCCCCTCCATCTTCTCGATCTTCTCCAACTCGATCCAGGCATCGTGACCGCCCTGCTTCGAGTCGGGTGCCCAGAAGCTCAGGCCGTTGACGTTGCGGTGGGAGAACCGGATCGAGCGGTGGTGCGGATGATCCTGCTGCTCCCCTTCGACCCCGTCCTTCATGGGAAAATGCCGGGTGACATTGACACCGTTCGGCCCAATCACAGGATAAAGGTAAGGCGCCTTCCAGGCCTTGTGCTGCCACTCGGTGAAAAGTTCGCCGTCCACCTCGACCCGGATGCGGTCATCGAGTCCGGTGAAGGTGACCTCGGCCTTGGCCGGGGAAAGAAGAAAGGCGGTGAGCAGCAGCGAGGAAAAGAGGGAAATGGTCTTCATTCGAATGTTCTGGATGCCACGCATCCTAGGGATTTCCGCCCGGGAGATGAATCTCCCGTTCATACGCGTTGCCGCCACCTCGCGCGGCGCATTCGCGGATTCGCCGCTGGCGCAAACAGGGTCGGGTCACGGAACCAACCCTGTTGCCTCCGGCCTCGCTTTCCTGCTACAACCGCGCCATGAGCCGATTCCTTCTCGCCCTCTGCATCCTCGCCGCCGTCGTATCGTCACCAAGCCAGGTGCATGCGGAACTCGAGGCCGGCACTGCCGCCATCGACATCACCCCCGAACAGTGGCCGCTGGCACCGCGCGGTTCCTTTTTCCCGAAGCCGGTCGACAGCGCCCACGATCCCCTGCACGTGCGTTGCGTGGTGCTCGCGAACGGTGACACCACCCTCGCGCTGGCCGTGGTCGACAGTTGCATGGTGCACCGGGAACAGCTCGATCCCGCCAAGGCCGCCGCCTCGGAAAAGACCGGCATTCCCGTCGAGCACATGATGATCTCCTCGACCCACACCCATTCGGCCCCCTTCGCCAACGCAAGCCGGGGCACGCCGCAGGAGATCGCCTACCAGGAGAAACTCATCAAGGGCATCACCGACGCCATCGTCGAGGCCCACGGCAAACTGCAGCCCGCCCGCGCCGGCTGGTCCGGTTACGACCTGCCCGACGAGGTCCACAACCGCCGCTGGTTCCTCCAACCCGACAAGATGCCGCTCAATCCCTTCGGCGAGATCGATATCGTGAAGATGAATCCCCCGGCCAGTCCCGATGTTCTGATCAGCCCGGCCGGCCCCATCGATCCCGAGGTCTCCGTGCTCTACGTCGAGGACACCAAGGGCAAGCCGCTCTCCGTATTCGCCAACTACGCCCTCCACTACGTCGGCAACACCGGCAGCCAGATGTCGGCCGACTACTTCGGCGAGTTCGCCCGGCTCATGCCCTTCCGGCTCCGGAGCGTGTCCGACGATTTCGTGGCCATGCTCTCCAACGGCACCAGCGGCGACATCAACAACATCGATCGGGTGAACCACACCCCGCCGCGGGAACCCTACGAACAGATCCGCATCGTCGCCGGCAAGACCGCCGACGCCGCCTACCACGCCATCCGGCAGATCGATGAGGAGGTGACCGATCCCAAGCTCGCCATGCTCCAGCGAGAGATCACCCTGAAGCACCGCATCCCTACCGCCGACCAGGTGGAGCGGGCGAAAAACATCGTCAAGGTCGATGAGGAGGGCGAAAAGAAACTTCCCCGCCTCGCCAAGGCCTACGCCGAGCGCACCCTGTCGCTGGCGAAGAATCCCGAGACCACCAAGGTGTTGATCCAGGCAATCCGCATCGGCGATCTCGCCATCTGCACCATGCCCTTCGAGGTGCTGGTGGAGATCGGGCTCGACCTGAAGAAGCGCAGTCCCGCCGCCGACACCTTCGTCGTCGAACTGGCCAACGGCGGCTACGGCTACCTCCCCCCGCCCAACCAGCACAAGTTCGGCGGCTACGAGACCTGGCTCGGCACCAACAAGGTGCAGGAGGACGCCTCGGTCATCCTCACCGACAACCTGCTGGAGATGCTGGGGGAACTGTTTCCCTGAGTCATCCCCCGTTCGCGCCTTTCGGAATCGACGGACCTTCCTTCTTGCGCCCGCCGGACTTCCCTCGCTGATCCCGTCCGCGTTCGGGTCGGACTTCCGGGTCGTAGTCCGGATTGGGTTGCACGGGCCGGGGCGCCCCGGTCTCCTCCTGCCACCGGTGGAGATCGGCGATCAACTCCCGGGCTTTCTCCGGTTCCGATTCGGCCAGGTTGCGCCGTTCCCCGGGATCTCGTGACAGGTCGAAGACCTCGATGCGCCGATCCTCGAAGTGCTCGATGATCTTCCAATCGCCTCGACGCATGGCGCTGCTCGGACCGCCACCACCGATGTAGCTGGGAAAATGCCAGAAGACCCGTTCGCGATGCAGCCGATCGGATTCACCGGTCAGGATCGGTTTCAGGGTTTCGCCGTCCAGAGGATGATCCTGGGGGTAGCCCACGCCAGCGAGATCGAGAATGGTCGGGTAGAGATCCATCGAGAGCATCGGGATGGAGGATTCACCGACCGCGACGCCCGGTCCCCAGATCGCCGTGGGAACGCGGATCCCGCCCTCGTAGAGCGTTCCCTTTCCGCCCGCCAGTGGTTCGATATACTGACGGTTGCCGCCGTTATCGGAATGAAAGATGACAATGGTGTCGTCGTCGAGCCCGAGACGATCGAGCGCGTCCACGACCCGACCGATATTCTGGTCCACCGCCTCGACGGTGGCGGCGTATTCCGCCTCCTCGCGCGCACCGGTTCCACCGGGTTTGTCTCGGTATTTTCTCAGCAGCTCGGGCCTGGGCTCGAAGGGTGAATGAACGCCATGGTAGGCGAGATAGAGGAAGAAAGGCTTCTCTTCGCGGTTCGCCTCGATCCAGCGAATGCTTTCCCCGGTCAACACGTCGGTCAGGTATTCGCCCCGATCATTGAAGTAGCGGTCCTTCTCGAAGCCGAGGTCTCGAGGTTGCTGGAAGACCTCGAATCCCTGGCCGAGGGGCGTGGTCGGGCCACTCCGACCGCGGCCGAGATTCCACATCCCGAACATGCCGGTTGCGTATCCCGCCGCTTTCAGAGATTCCGCGATGGTGACCGACTCGGTGGCCAGTTCCGCGTTGCTGTCGGCCGCGAGAACCTTGTGATGGGGGAGGCCCGGCTTATGGCGATCGTCCACGACGGTGTAGACGCCGTGGCGTGGCGTGTATTGTCCGCTCATCAGACAGGCACGGGTGGGCGCGCAGTTGGGGGCACTGGCATAGGCATTGGTGAAGATCATGCCCTGCCTTGCCATGGCATCGGTGCGGGGTGTCTCGATCCACGGGTTGCCGGTGAAACCCATCGCGTTCCAGCCCATGTCGTCGATGAGAAAGAGAACGATGTTCGGACGATCCGGCAGATCGGTATCGGGCGTTCGCGGCGGGCTCGCGGGACGATTCGCCGGGGTGCTGGCTTCCGGAGGAGCCGGGCGCATACGAATCGCTGGTGGTTCGTTTCGCGCACCCGGTCGATTCGCATCGCGTGCCCGGTCAGGAAAGCGAGGGACGACGCCACCCTCGATTTCATACTCGTCCTTGGTAAGCTTCTGGTCACCGTTCTTGTCCACCTGGGCGAAAAACTTGGCGAATTGAGCGGTCATCTCTGTTTTGGAAATTCCTCCGTCCTGGTCGCGATCCAATTCGGTGGCGTGTTCCCTGACAAAACCACCCAGTGCGGACTTTGGGATGCCTTGCTTCGATCCGGATTCATCCGACGTGATTTTCTCGTCGATGTTTCGATCGTAGGCGGCAAAGACGCGGTTTGCTTCGGCCATCATTTCCGACTCGAATTCGACGACTCCGTCTTCGTTGGCATCGATCTCGAGCGCATGGACGAGGATCCATGGCGTTCGTGGCCGGTCGCCTCCGCTTTCCGGGGGACGTGTGCCTCCGTCACTGTCCGGTCGGCGTGATGCGGAAGCTTTGAATTCAGCTTCGTCCAACCGCCCGTCCTCATTCCGATCCAGTTTTTTTAAAGCGCTGGCGGCGTTCGCCAGTTCTTCTTTCGACAACTCCCGGTCTCCATTGGAATCAAGAACCGTCAGGATTGGGCTGGGATCGCCACCGCCTCCACGCTGCCTGGATTCGTCACGGGGTTGACGCTGATTCGCTTGCTGCGCGCCTGCCTCGAAAGTCAGAGCAAGAAATTGCAGGATGATGAGAATTGATTTCATTGGCGTGAGGTTTTGAGGTGTTCGATCAGGGCCTTGCGGTCTTCTTCGTTGAGCAGTCCCTGGAATTCCATCTTGGTGCCGGGGGCGAACTTTTTGGGATTAGCCAGAAACTGGTCGAGTAGTTCAGGCGTCCACGTTTCGTTCCCGCCACGGCGCACATTAGTGAGTGCGGCGGAGTACTCGAAATTCGGTCCCGAGGCGATCTTGCGATCCCAGAATCCATCGAGGGAGGGAGCCGGGAACCCCGCCCGGTGCTGGCCTGGTGCTCCGTGGCATCCCGAGCACAGAATGGCGAGAGTCGCGCCCCGCTGCTCCATATCCATCGCTGCGACCTGCGCCTCGTCGATGACATACTCGCCTCGCATTTTCATGAGAGCTGCCATCTGGTCGTCATTCATCGACGCCCGGATGTTTCGATAGGCTTCGGCTTCAATGACGGCCGCATCCATTTCAAGACGGCCCATTTCGGCAGAGAGATGATGAACACGTTCGCCATCGAAAGCGGACGGATCGGTGCGCAGGGATGCCAGTTGATTGAGAAACTCGTGGCGGTTTTCGAGGAACTCCCGGACGACGGGAATCTGAACTTCGACGGCATGTTCGATGATGCCTTGCTGCTCGTCGTTCAGCATGGCGAAGAAGTCTTTTGCGATCGTGCCGCGACTGGCAGCATGACCGCTCTTATGACGAATGGAAACGAACCCGAAGAACTGGGCCGGCTGTCCGATCGGAATGATCTCGTTATCCTCCGGCTTTCCGGTGAGCCAGGAAAACGCTTTTGCGTAGAGATCTTCGAGTTGCTTCTGGTCTTCGCGATCAACGTTTTCAGCTTCGACCCGAACGTCCCCGCCATAGTCCCCGGCACTCTCGGCATCGGCGCGCCATCCGGCCATGATGTCCCTCTGGGCACTTGTCATGGAATCCTCAAAGGCGGCAAACGCCGCTGCCTCGTGGGTCGCGACCATGGAGTTGAGCAGCGAAAAGCGTTCTCCGAGAGGAGCGAGTTTCTCCCGGTTGATCGGTTGGCCGGTGTAGAGATGGTCTTCGAGCAATGTCAGGATCTCTTCCCGGACGGCCCACCACTCCTGTAGAGCTGCCTTTTCGGCGTTGACCGCTTCTGCCATTCGCGCGCGTTGCGCCTCGTCGGCAATGGCGAACATGGCTCGACCGAGCATTCCGCGGTTCGCGGCCCGACCGCTTTGGTAGCGAAGTGCCACAAAGCCAAAAAACTGGGCGTTCTTTCCTACGGAGAGCTTTTCATTGTCGGCGGGTGAGCCGGAGATCCAGGCAAACCCTTTCGACGCCAATGCTGCCTGCAGGTCTTTCTCCCCGCGCAATCCGCTATATTCTTCGGCGCTCCAGGTGTCGGTGTCTTTACTGTCAGGTTTGCCACCCTTTCTCTTTCCTTTTTCCTGTGAGAAAACCTGGGTCGTAGAGAGTGAAAGCAGAGAAAGTGTGAGAAGGAACGAACCAACCCTGCTGAGTCGTCGAACCAACTCTGTTGAACCGATGGTTGTGGCATTCGATTTCATAGTTCTTTCGGGTTTGATGGAGCGGCTACTTGGATGCGATGATTCCGTCTTTGTCGGAGTCTGCCTGGTCGAAGGCACTCCGCAGAGCGCCGGCAAACTCTTTCGCGGTAATGATGGAATCGGAGTTTGCGTCGACAGCCGTGGTGTTGGAGGTGAGAAACCCGGCCACGGCCATCTTCGGATTCTTGCCCTCATATTCTGCCGAACTGAGAACGCCGTTCTGATCGGCATCGAAGGCATGGAATGCCATGCGAGCCTGGCTCATCAATTCGTTCTGACTTACTGACCCATCACCGTTGGTATCCAGTTCGCCAGCGTGATTTGTCACCCATGATCCAGTGTCGCCGGGCGCATTGCCTTTTTTCGCCAACCCACCTGTTCCGCCGACAGCAATTCGTTGGAAAGCCGCTGGGCTCAGATCAATGGCACTGCCTCCCGAAACCGGAGCAGGGTTGGGAGTCTTGGAAGGTGTGGCTGGTTCTTCAGACTCCTCTGTCGTGCGCTTGCCGCCTTTTCCGCCACCTTTGCCTTTCTTCTTTTCCATTTCGGCTGTTCCGGGATTGTCCGGGGAGTCGGCATCGTCGGCATCGGACTCGGTGTTTTCCGGTGTGTCTGATTCCTCGGACATTCTCTTTTTCTTTCCGCCACCGCCTTGTCCTTTCTTTCCGCCACCGCCGTTCTTTCCTCCGCGCATCTTGTCGGCCGATGGAGGATTGTCAGGATCGTAGCTCGGATTCTTCAACGGCATCTGGGCGTCGATTTCGGCGAGGTAGGCGAAGAGTTTTTGCTTCATCGCGTCGGCGATCTCCGGTTTCTGCTGCGCGAGATCGCGGCGCTCGGCGATGTCATGGTCGAGATCGAAGAGCTGCGTCTCCCCGGTCTCGTAAAAGTGCATGATTTTCCAGTGGTCGAGCAGCAGGGCGGAGTGCGGGGTGTCGCCCTGGTAATGGGGGAAATGGAAGACCAGTTCTTCCCGCGCGCGCTTCACCGGCTCTTCCTCCCCGCGGAGCAGGTGGGTGATCGATCCGCCCTCGACGGTTTCCGGCAGGGGCTGCTTCACACCAGCCAGTTCGCAGAAGGTCGGGTAGAGATCGTAGCCCACGATCCGCTGGTGGCTCCAGGAGTTGGGGGCGATTCCCGGGCCGCGGACGATGAAGGGCACCCGGATGCCGCCCTCCCAGACGCCCCCCTTGCCGCCGCTGAGCGCCTGTTTCGTGGAGGAGCCGTTGTCGGACAGGTAGATCACGTAGGTGTTGTCCGCGATTCCCAGCATCTCGATCTTTTCCAGCAGCAGCCCGACTCCCTGGTCCAGGGCCTCGCTCATGGCGGCCCGGCCGATCTCTTTCTCGTTTCCGTTCGGCATCAGCCTGGCGTATTTCTCCACGAGTTCCGGGGGAGCGTTCTGGGGGTAGTGCAACGCATGATAGGACATCTGGATGAAGAACGGCTTCCCTCCCTTCTTCGATCGCTCCATCAGCGACATCGCCCGTTCACCCATCCCGAAGATGTCGACCGGATTGGGAGGGAGAAAGGGCGCCGCATCGTCGTTGCCGGTGTCGCCGTCGCTCTCGTCGTACCCGTGCCGCTCGGGACCGCCGCCGGAGAGGTGCCACTTCCCGAAGTGGGCGGTGGTGTAGCCCGCCGACTGGAGAAGCTCGCCGATGGTCGTTTCCGCCTCATCGATGCTGCGCCGATTCCGTGGAGGGACCAGCGGGAAGCCGTCTTCAGCGGTCATCGATGCGGATGCCTTGGTCCAGTGGCATTGCGCCGGGCTCTTGCCGGTCTGCAGGCTGATGCGGGTCGGCGCGCAAACCGAAGCCGGAGAATATCCGGCGCTGAATCGCATTCCTTCGCTGGCGAGGCGGGCGATGTTCGGGGTCTCGATGGTTCGGCTCCCCGATTCCGGCAGGTCGGGGTGCATTTGGCAGGAGAGCCCGTTCCAGGCCTGGTCGTCGGAGAGGAGCAGGAGGAAGTTGGGTTGGTCGGCGCACGCCGATTTCGAGGAGAACGAGAGTGCGGCAAGGCCGGCGAGCAGGGTGAGGATCTTCTTCATCATTTCGGGGATCGGATTCATCACTGACTAAACCGGCGGATCCTTTCAGGAACGTGTCGTCGGCATTACACGGCTGAAATGTCCTCGGGAAAGGTGAAGCGGCGAGAGGCCGGTTTCACGTCGCGGGCAACATCACCACCAGTTCCACGAGCCCGGCATCGGAGGCACCTGCCGTGACCGCTCCCCCATGGGCGGCCACGATCTCCTTCACGAGACTCAGCCCCAAGCCCACTCCGGAGTCCGGAACGCCGCTCGCCGTTGAAGCACGTTGAAAGCGTTCGAAAACACGCTCGCGATCTTCTTCCGGAATGAGCTCTCCCGTGTTCGCGATCGCCCACTCGACTCCGTCCGCGGTGCGCGCAAGGCGACACTCGATGACGCCGCCATCCCGA
>JAUIGT010000635.1 GCA_030432615.1 Verrucomicrobiia bacterium | reverse complement strand
TCCAGCAGCTCGGCGATCTCCGCCCAGGTGATCCCGACGAAATAGCGGAGCCGCACGATTTCCGCCAGCTCCGGTTTTTCGGAAGCCATCCGCTCCAGGGCGTCGCTCAATTCCAGCACCTCGTCGTCCTCGCAGGGCGCCTCGATCCGGGATTCGAACAGCTCCACTTTCTCGAACTCGCCTCCGCGCTTCAGGCACTTTTTCGCCCGCGCTCGATCGATGAGAATGCGCCGCATCGCCTCGGCCGCCGCATTGAAAAAATGCCGCCGGTGACTCCACCGCGATTCGCCGCCCGATTTCTCCAGCCGGAGCCAGGCCTCATGAACCAGCGCCGTCGCATCCAGCGTCTGCGGTCCGGATTCCCCCGCCATCTTGTGCGCGGCCAGTCGGCGCAGCTCATCGTAGACGACCGCCAGGAAGTCGGAGGAATCCTCCGGGCGCTCTTCGCTCGATTTTCCGCTCTCGCTTTCCGGTTCTCCTCTCACCCTGATCCACGGAGCACGGAAAACGCGAACCTGTCAATCCGATGCCGCCTTCGCCTTGCGATTGCCCCTGTCACTAGGTAGGCTTCCCCCGTGAGCGAACCCGAGGAGGCCCCGGCGATCAGCGACGAAGACATCTTCGCCGAAGCCTCCGACTTGCCCGCCGGACCGGAGCGGGAGCGCTTTCTCGAATCCGCCTGCGGGAACGATCACGGCCGGCGCCACGAGATCGAGCAACTCATCGTCCTGGCGGAGAGGGACGACGCTTTTCTCGATACTCGACAGCATTCCTGGAATCGGGTCGTCGGCGCCGCCATCCGCGAGGCGGCCGATCAATCGGAGACTGCCGGCACCTTGTCACGGGCCGGCGATCGCGTCGGACCGTTCACCATCGTCGAGCCGATCGGGACCGGTGGCTTCGGCGTCGTCTACCGCGCCGAGCAGAAGCTTCCCGTCCGACGCGTCGCCGCCGTGAAGCTGCTCCGCCCCGGACTCGACACCCTGGAAATCCTCCGCCGCTTCGACCGCGAACGCGAAACCCTCTCTCGCCTGCGCCATCCCGGGATCGCCACCTTTTTCGACGCCGGCTCCACCGAAGCGGGACGTCCCTGGATCGCCATGGAACTGGTGGATGGCCTCCCCATCCAGCGCTACTGCGACGAGCACCGCCTCTCCCTCGAGGAACGGCTGCGGCTGTTCCAGCAGGTCTGCCGCGCCGTCCATCACGCCCACCTCCGCGGCGTCGTTCATCGCGATCTCAAGCCATCCAATCTCCTCGTCACAGAGACCGAAGACGGTCCCGCCCCCAAGGTCATCGACTTCGGTGTCGCCCGCTGCCTCGACACCGAGGACGGCGACGAAGGTCGCACCCTGGTGACCATCGCCGGCCAACTCATCGGTACCCCGGCCTACATGAGCCCCGAGCAGGCCGGCATCACCGAACAGGAGATCGATCCCCGCACCGACGTCTACGCCCTCGGCGCCATTCTCTACGAACTCCTCACCGGCGAACTCCCCCTCGGTGACGCCACCAGCACCCGGCTCAGCGCCACCGCCCTGGAGAAAATTCTCCGCGAGCGCGAGCCCTCCCGTCCCAGCCAGCGCATCACCACCACCCTCCAGGCCGAGAATCGGCGTGCTCCGTCGCCCGCCTCCGCCGCCTCCCAGCTACGCGGCGACCTCGATTGGATCGTCCTCAAGGCGCTTTCCAAGGATCCCGACCGCCGCTACGAATCCGCCACCGCCCTCGCCGACGACATCCAGGCCCACCTCGAGCAACGCCCCGTCGTCGCGCGACCACCGAGCTTCCGCTACCTCGCCGGACGATTCGTCCGACGCCACCGCGTCGCCGTCGCCGCGGGAGCGATCGTGCTGATTTCCATCCTCGGGGCGCTCGCCTTTTCCACCACCATGTATTTCCGCGAAGCGAACGCTCGCCAGGTGGCGGAGACCGAGACAAAGCGAAGCCGCCAGATTTCGCGATTCCTCGAGGACACCCTCGCCGCCGCTGGTCCCTCCGTGGCTCTGGGACGGGACACCACCCTGATGCAGGAGATCCTCGAAAAGACCGCTACCCGAATCGACGAGGAACTCGGGGACGATCCGAAGATCGAATCCGAACTGCGCGCGATCATCGGACGCACTTGGGGCGAATTGCAGGCCTTCGAGAAATCGACCGAGGAACTCGCCATCGCCCTGGAGTTGCGTCGCCGACTGCACACCGACGACCATCCCGATCTAGCCGCCAGCCTCATCGACTACGCCGACGCCCTCGAAGCGGCCGGCCAGGTCGCCAGAGCCGAGCCGCTCGCGCGCGAAGGAGTCGCCATGCTGGAGCGCCTCCATGGCCCCGACCATCCCCTGACCGGCGAAGCCCTGTCCCTGCTCGGCTTCATCCTGATCAAGTCCGGTCGCTCGGCGGAAGCCGAACCCTTCGCCCTCCGGTCCCACCAGATCTGGAAACAGCATCCCGAACTCGAACCCCTGTGGGAGAGTCCCAAGACCCTGGCCACCGTCTACAAGAATACCGGTCGCCTCGACCAGGCGGCGGAGCTCTTCCGGGAGGAACTCGACACCTTTCGCGCCATCCTCGGCGAGGCCCACCCCGTCATCGCCAACTGCCTCGACAACTACGGCTACACTCTCGCCCAGGCCGGGCGCGACGCCGAGGCCGAACCCATTCTCCTCGAGGGCCTCGCCATGGGACGACAATTCTACGGAGACCGCAGCCCGCACGAGGATCACATCCTCGGCGCCCTCGCCCGCATCGCCGGGCGCCGCGGCGATCTCGATCAGCAGCTCGCCTACGCCCGCGACGGAGCAGCGGTGGGTGCCCGCGTCTATCCCGAGGGCCATCGCTACTGGCGCGAGAGCCAGCGTCAATACCTCGACACGCTGTTGGCGCAGGTGGAGCGTTCTCTCGAGAATTTCCGGACGGACAGCGCCGCGCGGGAAACCGCCACCATCCGCCTCGCCGAAATCCGGAAGCAGTCCCACCTGGCGAAAGTCTTCCAACCCGGCGACGCTCTCTGGATCGACTGGCTCGAGGCTGCGGCTGGTGCGGAGGGAAATATGGGAGCGTGGGAAAAGGCGGACGCCGCCCTGCGGAACTTCCAACCCGAAACCGGAAAAGAGAAGCCCCACCGGGCACGTCTCGGGATCGCCGAACGGTTCCGGGAAAAGCGGCACGGTCCTTAGCCAAGTTGGGAGCCCCGTTCTACTCGGTCTTCTTCCGGACTCCTTCTCATACCAAATCCAAGAAATCACCTGACGATTCAGGGAAGGCAAAAAAGGGGATTCAGCCTTCGGCGTTTCTCGGAGATTCGGGTCGGTTCTCCCCGGTTGCTTCGTTGCTCGTCGGTTGC
>JAUIGT010000634.1 GCA_030432615.1 Verrucomicrobiia bacterium | reverse complement strand
ACTGGCGGCTCTTCGTGACCCTGGTGCGCTTCGACGCCGTCTACCACGGCCACTTCAAGTGCAACCTGCGGCGGATCTACGACTACCCGAATCTCCACGCCTACCTCAAGAACCTCTACCACTTCGGCGAGATCGCGCAGACGGTGAACTTCGATCACATCAAGCGGCACTACTACGTGACCCACGACGACATCAATCCCACCGGCGTGGTGCCCGCGGGCCCGGCTTGTGATTCCTGGTAGGAAGAGGCGGAGCGTTCATGCCGTCCGAAGCACGAGGGTCTCGAAACCCCCGAGCCGATCGACCTTCTCGCCGTCACCGGAACGCCAGACGAGCGTTCCTTCCGGGGAGTAATTTACCGCTTTTTCCCCGAGGTGAAAATGGATCGTCAGCGCTCCGCCGCCACGCTCGAGTTTCAGGACGGGTGAGTCTTCGATCTCGACCAGGGAAACGGCTTTCCGCTCGAAATCACGGAGGGCGGGTTCGCGCTTCCGCAGGGAAATGAGATCGCGGTAGAGATCGCGCAGTCCTTGCCGGTCCGGGTCGGCTCGCCAGTTCCACGTGAGCCGGCTGTCGCGAAAGGTCGATTCCGCCTGGGGATCGGGAATTTCCCCCTCGAGGCCGTAGTCCCGTTTCCGGCCGCGGCGCACGCCGTCGATCAGCTTCGCTTCGCTGAACTCGCAGAAGAACAGGAACGGGTTCGTCTCCCCGTATTCCTCGCCCATGAACAGCATCGGCAGGAAGGGCGAGAGCAGGGTGAGGCAGGCGCCGAGGCGAAGCCGGGACTCGTCGATCTGGTGGCCGAGGCGCTCGCCCCGGGCGCGGTTGCCGATATGGTCGTGATCCTGCAGAGCGACGATGAAACGGTCGCCGGGAACATCGACGGCCGGCTTTCCCCAGGGCGCGCCGTGGTATTCGCTCGCGCGACCGGCCAGGTAGAAGGTGTCCTCGAAGACGGTGGCGATCTTCCGCGGATCCCCGTAGTCGATGTACTTGCCGTGGCGCTCCCCGGTCATCCAGGCGGCCACCGCGTGGTGGAAATCGTCGTTCCATTCCGCGGCGAACCCGTGTCCGCCCTCCGCGATCGGCGTGACCATGACGACATCGTTGAGCAGGCTCTCGGCGATCATGAGCGCCTTCCCCCCGCGCGCGGTGGCGGCTTGTTCGGCAACCTCGTTGATCTCGGCGAGCAGGTGTTTCTCGGAATCGTCGTGAATGGCGTGGACCGCGTCGAGCCGGAGACCGTCGAGACGGAAATTGTGGATCCATTGCCAGGTGCATTCGAGCACCCAGTCCCGCACCGGACCGGCGTCGGGAGCGTCGAAGTTGAAGGCCCGTCCCCAGGGCGTCGGGTAGCGCCGGGTGAAGTAGGGTCCGAACTCGTCGAGGTAGTTGCCCTCCGGGCCGAGATGGTTGAAGACGACATCGAGGATCACGGCCAGCCCGCGGCCGTGGGCGGCATCGATGAATCGCTGGAAAGCCGCCGGTCCCCCGTAGCTGTGCTGGGTGGCGAAGGGATGGACCCCGTCGTAGCCCCAGCCTCGTTTGCCGGGAAATTGCGCCACCGGCATCACCTCGATGGCGTTGATCCCGAGATCGACGAGGTCGTCCAGCCGCTCGATGGCGGCATCGAAGGTCCCGGCTTCGGTGAGGGTGCCGATGTGCAGTTCGTAGAGAACGAGGTCGGAGCGCTCGATCGCGGGGTTGTCGTGCCGCCAGGGGAAATCCTCGGGAAAGAAGAGGGCCGAGGGCCGGTGGACGCCGTCGGGTTGGAACAGGGTGCAGGGATCGGGTCGGGCCGGCCCGCCGTCGAGGGAAAAGCCGTACCGTTGATCGGCGGGGACGCCGGCCTTCTCCACCGTGAAGAAACCGGCATCGTTTTCCGGCTCCATCGCGATCCGCTCGTCATCGAGCAGGAGATCCACCCGTTCGGCCCGAGGTGCCCAAACTCGCCAAGCCACGGAATCCGGTCCGGTCCGGCGGGGGCGGCAGGGAAGGGGAAAAGGGAGGCTGGCGGAAGATGCGGACATGAAAAAGGGAACGGGGAGACGAGGAGAGCGCTGCGCGTTGGCGTGCGGAGCAGGTTTCGCGCGCGCAAGGGTGCCCGACCGGTCGAATCTTCGCGCCGACCGGGAAGCGGGGAGGGAGTCGGCCTTACTCTTCGTAGAGAAACTTTTCCAGCTGCGCCTTCGATTCGATGGCGAAGAGACGATCGGCGGCGCTCCGCAGTCGCCCGGCGATGTCGGCATCGTCCACCGGCACGTTGCGCGCCTTGGCCAGCAGTCTCGGGATCGCGTCGGCGTCGGACGATTTCACCTCCTTGAGCAGGTGGCGGATGACCTGGCCCTCGTGGAGATAGAGGCGGCGTTCCCGCCCGGTATCGATGGTGGCGCCCTCGCCGGCGGCGGGATCGAAGGACCAGAACTGCTGTGTCTGGAAGACAAAATAGAGGCGACCGTCCTTGAAGTAGAACGATTCCGAGGAACTGCCGTGATCGCTGCCGGTGGTGTAGACGACTTTCACCAGTTCGCCGTCGCGGAAATAGCGGGTCAGTTCCGTGGGACTGCTCCCGTCGTCCAGTGAAAGCGATCGGGCGGTCAGCTCGGCGTTCTCGGTGGCGTTGTATTCGGCGCGGATGGCGTTCACCTGCTCCTCCACGTCGTCGTCGGCGTGAAGAGAAAGGGTGAAGGCGGCCAGGGCGAGAGCGAGAACGACTCGGAAATTCATCGGCGAGGAAACGGTTTGGAATGGTGATAGCATAAAGCCTAGGCGCGATGCGGAAAAACGCGAAGAGAGCCGGCGTGCGATTTCCCCATTCTCGACACTTTTCGGATCGGCGTTGTATAACCCTGTTTCGTCCATGATCAGACCCTCCTTGCTCCCGCTGGTGATTTTCGTTTGGGGAATCCTGCTTGCGCCCGTCCTGGCGGTGGAAGAAAAACCGAATCTCCTCTTCATCCTCACCGACGACCAGGGCTGGCCGACGCTGGGGTGCTACGGAAACGAGCGCGTCCCGACCCCGCATCTCGACGGGCTGGCGGCGAGCGGCATGCGATTCACCGCAGCCTACGTGACCCCGCAGTGCACCCCGACCCGGGCCTCGCTGCTGACGGGACAGCACACCGCCCGCAACGGCATGTGGCACGTCATTCCCTGGTATGGCACCCCGTGGGCGCCGGTGAGCGAGCCACCCTACGTCGAGACGCTGCCGCGCGACAGTTTCACCCTGGCCAAGGGACTGAAGGCGGCCGGCTACGCGACCACCTGCATCGGGAAGTGGCACCTGACCGACGCCCGGAGCGGAAACTACGTCGCCCTCGATGCCGAGGCGGCGCCGGCCTTCAGATTCGAC
>JAUIGT010000633.1 GCA_030432615.1 Verrucomicrobiia bacterium | reverse complement strand
CCGTCGGCTTGATGCTGGTCTGGTGGGCGGCCTCCGAATCCGCCTCCTCCGAAGAATCCCAAGCCATTCCCTCGACCTTCCCGGTCGCCGGGAGCCCTTCGTCACCTCACTACCAACCCATCGTCTCTCTCTCATGAAACCCGTCTCCATCGCCCTCGCCGCCTACGGCGTTTTCCTCATCCTCGTCGGTCTCGCCGGTTACCTTTCCAATCCCGAAAAGGCCAAGACCGCCCTCATGTCGGGTGGCACCTTCGGGCTGCTCAATCTCGGGCTCGCCTGGCTGGCGTTGAAATCGTGGCGCCCGGCCCTGCCGACCGGGATCGGGGTCGCCTGTTTCCTCGCCGTGGTCTTCATCTGGCGGGCATCCGTCAGCTGGATGGCCGTCGCCGGCGGAGCCTCCGAGAAGGCGCTCGCTGCTTCGCTCATCAGCACCATGCTCGCGGCCAGCATCGCCGTGATCGTCTACCTGTCGCGCCATCTCCGTCACTCGCCGAAAAATTCCGCCTCCCCGCCCGCGGCTCAGGCTTGAGCCGACGGAAATTGTTGGCAGACTCTGGCCGCCGGAAGGAAGCCCGTGGCGGGTTTCCCCGGCGGCCATCGTATGCTGACCGAGCGACAACTTCTCGACCTCTTGAAAAACTCCGGTGCTCCCGAATGGCGGGTCCGTCTCGGCCACTGGGTCGAGTCTCCGCCCGTGCAGCGATTCGTGGTCGGGGTCATCATTTTCAACGCCGTCATTCTGGGGCTCGAAACGGATCGGGATCTCTATGCCCGTTTCGGTTCCCTCCTGCGCGGGCTCGACCTGTTCTGCCTGGTGGTGTTCGTGATCGAGCTGACCGCCAAGCTGCTCGCCTTCGGCCGGCATTTCTGGCGCAACGGCTGGAACTGCTTCGACTTTTTCGTGGTGGGCATCGCGCTCGTGCCCGGCGCCGGTCCCCTCGCGGTCCTGCGATCCCTGCGCGTGCTTCGGGTGCTGCGCCTCCTCACCGTGGTCCCGAGCCTGCGGAAAGTCGTCGCCGCATTCCTGCACGCGATCCCCGGCCTCGGCAGTGTGGTCGCGGTGATGGCGATCTTCTTCTACACCGCCGGAGTCCTGGCGACCGCGCTCTTCGGGGAAACGCACCCGCAGTGGTTCGGGACGCTGGGCGGGAGCCTCTATTCGTTGTTCCAGATCATGACCCTGGAGAGCTGGTCGATGGGCATCGTCCGGCCCGTGATGGAGGTGCATCCCTGGGCTTGGGCGTTTTTCGTCCCCTTCATCATGATCGCGACCTTCACCATCCTGAACCTGTTCATCGGGATCATCGTCTCCACGATGCAGGAACTCTCGGTGATTCCCGATCAGGAAAAGCAGAACGCGAAAGAGTTGGAGTTGCTCGGCCGGATCGAGGAAGACCTCGCCGAGTTGAAGCGGCGGCTGGGGGAGTGAACCGGAAAGCTCAGGATCCGATGGCGATCCAGGAAGCTTCCACTCGGTAGACCCGGCTGTTTTCCCAAGTGCGGATGACCAGGTCGAAGCCTTGCGGACCGATGTTGGCCGGAGCGATGGAAATTCTCGAGCTGTCTCGCTGGTCGAGATCGAATCCAGAGAGCGATAGCTGAACCACCGGAGGAGCGCCGAAGGGAAATTCGAAGGTGATCGGCCAGAGGAATTCACGGAGGCCCTCGCCAGTGGCGAGATTCCAGTCCTCGGTTTCATGGCCGACACAGGTGATGCCGGAGGAGGTGGCGATGGGAATGAGATCGTTGGACATGGGGTGGGAGCCTGAGGCCCGCGAACACTTCGCCGAAGCAAACTCCGTTCCAGTCAGCCGGCGTGAAAGGAGAGTGTCGAACGGGTCCGGGAGAGATTCCGCGCGAGTCTCCCTCGCCACCCGACTCGGAACCACGGAACTCTTCTCGTCCCCGGAAAAGTGACGCCCTTCGAGTCACCCGGACGGTGGGTACGGCTGCCTGGTCACTCAGCCCAGCACTTTCGCCAGGAACGGCGCCGTTCGGCTTTTCTTCACCTTCACGATTTCTTCGGGAGTTCCCTCGGCGACGATCTCGCCACCTTCGGCGCCGGCCTCGGGACCGATGTCGAGGACGTGGTCGGCCTCGGCGATGATGTCGAGGTTGTGCTCGATGACGATCACGGTGTGGCCGTCGTCGACGAGCCGGTGCAACACCTCCAGCAGGCGCCGCACGTCGGAAAGGTGCAGGCCGATGCTCGGTTCCTCGATCAGGTAAAGGTTCGACTTCGGAGCCCGGTTCTGCCGTAGCCGCGCATTCGTCGCGCGACCGATCCCGCGGGTCAGCTCGGTGACCAGCTTGATGCGTTGGGCCTCGCCTCCGCTCAGGGTCGGGCTGGGCTGGCCGAGCTTCAGGTAGCCGAGGCCGGTGTCGCGCATCAGGGAGAGGGTGCGGTGGATCTTCGGATGGCCTTCGAAAAACTCCGCCGCCTCCTCGATGGTCAGGTCCATGATTTCGCCGATGTTCTTCCCGGCATACTCGACCTCCAGCGTCGGCGCGTTGTAGCGCATGCCGTGGCAGTCGTCGCAGGGCACGTAGCTGGTGGGGAGGAAATTCATCTCCATCTTGATCTGCCCGTTCCCTTTGCAGGTCTCGCAGCGGCCACCCTCGGTGTTGAAGGAAAAACGCGACGCGGTGTAGCCGCGGGCGCGGGCGTCGGGCAATTGGGCGAAGAGTTTCCGGATTTCATCGAAAACCTTCACGTAGGTCGCCGGAGTCGAGCGCGAGGTCTTGCCGATGGGCGATTGATCGACCTCATAGACGGCCTCGATGGCTTCGGCGCCGGAGAGCGATTTCCACTTCTTTTCGGAGACAGGATTAACGGGATTTTTGGGATTTTTCTTTTTGGATTTTCCCTTCTTCAGCTCGGCATCGATGGCGGGCTTGAGGACGCCGCGCAGGAGGCTGGATTTTCCCGAACCGGAGATGCCGGCGATGACCGTCAGTCGCCCGATCGGGAGACGGACGTCGATGTTCTTCAGGTTGTTCGCTTTCGCGCCCTTCAGTCGCAGCCAGCCCTCCTTCGAGTTCTTCGCCGGGATGGCCCGCCGGATTTCGCGCATGGGATGGGCGATGGGTTGCTCGTAGGCGTTCTGGGTCGGCGAGGCGCTTGCGGATTTCCCCTTCGTTCGCTTCTTCGGTTTCCCGTTGCCGAAGATGAGGTCGGGATCGCCCTCGAACACGATCTCGCCGCCGAACATCCCGGCGCCGGGACCGAGGTCGATGAGGTGATCGGAACGCCGCATGGTGTCCTCGTCGTGCTCGACCACCACCAGCGAATTCCCCTTGTCGCGGAGGGCGGTCAGGGTGTCGAGAAGGCGTTCGTTGTCGCGGGCGTGAAGGCCG
>JAUIGT010000632.1 GCA_030432615.1 Verrucomicrobiia bacterium | reverse complement strand
GACCCCGAGGCGCTCCCCGACTCCGAGATTCCCGCGCCTCCAGCCTACGTTCCGCCACCTCCGCCCGCGGAAATCGTGGAGGCCGATCCCGCTCCCGAATCGATCACCACCGACCACTGGGCCTTCCAGCCCATGACGCGCCCGGCCATTCCGGTGGTGCGGAACGCCGACTGGGTTCGTTCGCCCATCGATGCCTTCATCGCGCGCAAGCAGGAGGAACTCGAGCTCTCCCCCGCCCCGACCGCCGACCCGTCCACCCTGGCGCGGCGGATGTCGCTGGTCATGACCGGCCTGCCGCCCGAGCCGGGAAAGGCGCCCGAGGATTTCGATGCCTACGCGGAGGCGCTGCTGGAATCACCCGCCTACGGCGAACGCTGGGGACGCCACTGGCTCGACGTGGCCCGCTGGGCCGAGAGCAATGGCCACCAGCACAATCGCGATCGCGATCACGCCTGGCGCTACCGCGACTGGGTCGTCGCCGCCTTCAACGACGACAAGCCCTACGACGCCTTTCTCCGCGAGCAGATCGCCGGGGACGAGCTGTCCCCCTTCAGCCCGGACAACATCGTCGCCACCGGATTCCTCGCCGCCGCCCGCTACAGCGGCAACGAACTCGACAAGGACATCCAGCGAAACGACATCCTCGTCGATATCGTCAACACCACCTCCAAGGCCTTCCTCGGCCTGACGATGGAATGCGCCCAGTGCCACGACCATTTCTTCGATCCGGTGACCCAGTGGGACTACTACCACCTGATGGCCTTCTTCGCCCAGGGCCAGCCGGGCGACGCCATCCTCGACCAGGATGAAGAAGCCGGCGAACTGGTCGCCCGGCGATGGGGCCTGTTCGAGTCGGTCCGCGAACGCATCGCCGACGCCCGGCGCGCCTCCGGGGTCCCCGAGCCGGTGCTGGTGATTCCCAAGAGTGTGCCCGGCGGCATGACCCGGTCGGAGAAACTCAAGTTCGTGGAGATCGAGCAAGCCCTGGAGCGCTACCCCAAGGCCTGGGCCTTCTACTCGCCGGTCACGTCACCGCATCGCCTCGACATCGCCCCGAACGCGATGCGCTGGCCGCTCCCGTTCCAGCCTGAAGCCCTCGACCAGGTGAAGGTCCGCTTTCTCCATCGCGGCGACCCGGCCTCGCCCGGGCCGGTGGCGGAGCCGCGCTGGCCCCAGGTTTTCGGACCCACCGACGACGATACGCTCGATGAACACCCCCGGCTCGCACTGGCCAACTGGCTGACCGATCCCGAACACCCTCTCACCGCGCGGGTTTGGGTGAATCGGATCTGGCAGGGACATTTCGGCCGCGGCCTGGTGGCGACCTCGGGAGATTTCGGCGAAGCCGGCTCCGCGCCCTCGCATCCGGAGTTGCTCGACTGGCTGGCTCGCGAGTTGATCGAATCCGGCTGGAGCACCAAGCACATCCACCGTCTCATCCTTCAATCCAACACCTTCCGGCAGAGCAGCCTCTTCTCCGCCGCCAACGTCGATCGTGATCCCGACAATGCCGCCCTCTGGCGCTGGCCCCCCCGCCGACTGGAAGCGGAAGCGATTCGCGATACCGTCCTCGCCGTGGCCGGCGTGCTGGACGCCAAGCCGGGCGGTCCCAGCGTTCCCCGGGACAAGGCCGAGACCTCCCACCGCCGCAGCCTCTACCTCCAGCAGAAACGCGACAATCTTCCCCACCAGCAGATGCTCTTCGACGGAGCCGGAGCCGTCACCAGCTGCGCCCGCCGCCGCGTCTCCACCACCGGCCTGCAACCGCTCTGGATGCTGAACAGCGAGTTCATGCAGGTCATGGCAAGGGAACTGTGCGAACGAATCGACGAGGAAGACGCCCGCGCCCAGGGCGAACGCCTCCTCGAACTGGCCTACGGACGAAAGGCGGAGAGCGAAGAGATCGACCAGCTCGCCACCCTCATTCGCGAGTCCTCCCTCGAAGACGCCGCCGCCGTGATCTTCAACACCAACGAATTCGTCTACGTGCCGTGATGAGCGCCATCGAACCAACCACTGGGAGCGCGGGCGTCTCGCCCGCATCGGAGCCTCTGCCTGGTTCGAAGCGGGCGAGACGCCCGCACTCCCAGTGACCCGCTATCGCGATCGCCCTCTGAAAAAATTCATGTCCATCCGCGGCCATTCGCGGTTCCTCCCACCAACCCGTGACCACCCCCACCTCCAGACGCCGCTTCCTTTCCACCGGGCTCGGCCTCGGCGCGAGTTCGCTCGGTCTTCGCACCCTGCTGGCCGAGCAAACCGGACAACTCGGTCCCGGCGGTTCGCACTTCGCGCCCTCGGCCAAGAGCGTGATTTTTCTCTTCATGTCCGGCGGCCCCAGCCAGGTGGACACCTTCGATCCCAAGCCGGAACTGGCGAAGCTGGAGGGAAAGGACGTGCCCGAATCGCTCGCGAAGAACGTGCCCAGGATCAAGCGCGCCGGGCTGAAGAACCTGATGGCTTCCCCGTGGGAGTTTCGTCGCTACGGCGAGAGCGGGATTCCCGTTTCCGATCTCCTCCCCCACACCGCCAAACACGTCGATGACCTCTGCATCGTCCGCTCGATGCAGCATCGGAATCCCGTCCACGGGCCCGGCGAATGCGTGGCCCTGACCGGAACGGGCGCGGGCGATCGCCCCAGCATCGGGGCCTGGTCGATCTACGGGCTCGGCAGCGAGACGCAGAACCTGCCGGCCTTCATCACCATGAACCTGCACAACGACGGCATGCAGTTTCCGCAGGCCGCCGGCTGGGGACCGGGCTTTCTCCCTCCCCAGTTCCAGGGCACGGTGGTCAATCCCGAGAAAGGCATCCGCGACGTGGCCATGCCGGCCGGTTTCACCGAGGAGCGCCGCCGCCGGCAGCTCGGCACCATCGACTGGTTCAATCGCCGCCACCTCGCCGGCCTCGGGGAACATCCCGAGATCGAAGCCCGGATCCGGTCCTACGAGATGGCCTTCCGGCTCCAGACGGCCGCCCCGGAGCTGTTCGATCTCGAGAGCGAATCGGAAGCGACCCGCTTAATGTACGGGCTCGACGGAAAACTGACCGGCAACAGCGCCCGCGGTTGCCTCCTGGCTCGGCGCATGGTCGAGCGCGGCGTTCGCTACGTCCAGGTTCGCATCGGCGGCTGGGACGCCCACGGCAACATCAAGGGCAACCACGAGCGCCAGTTCGGCATGACCGACCAGCCCATCGCCGCCCTGCTCACGGACCTGAAACAGCGCGGGCTCTTCGATTCCACCCTGGTGGTCTGGGCCGGCGAATTCGGTCGCACCCCGACGATGGAAGGCCGGGGCAACGGCCGCGACCACTCGCCCGCCGGCTACACCGTCTGGTTCGCGGGCGGCGGAGCAAA
>JAUIGT010000631.1 GCA_030432615.1 Verrucomicrobiia bacterium | reverse complement strand
GACCCGACGTATCGGCTTTGCCCAAGCGCTCATCAATGACCCTGATCTGATCTTGCTCGACGAACCGACCAGTGGGCTGGACCCGATTGGTACTCGCGAGATGAAGAACCTTATTCTGGAACAGAAGAAAAAAGGTAAGACGGTTCCGGGCGGGTCAGGCTTTCGCCGTTTCTTCGGTCTCGTCCCGGAAAAACAGCGCGAACACGACCGCGCAGCCCAGCGCCACCCAACCGGCGATCTGCCAGTAGGTGCCGAAACCGTTGAGGGTGAGCTTTCCGTCCAAGGTCTCCGCCCGGGTTGCCAGCCAACCGTTCAACTGGGTCGCGAGGATGGGGCCGAGTCCGAACATCACCAGGGTGTAGAGAGTCTGGGCGGAATGCCGCACCGCTTTCGGGGCGATGCGATCGACATAGATGAACGCGGCCGCGAAAAAGCAGGCGAAGCAGAAGCCATGCAGCAGTTGCGCGGCCACGTGCACGCCAACCGGCAGCCCGGTCTGGGCGAAAATCAGGTAGCGAAGCCCGAAGCAGAAGGCCCCGAAGGCCATGGTCCAGCGAAAGCCGAATTTCTTCAGGATTCCCCCGAGCAGGGCCATCACCGCGATTTCCGAGAACTGCCCGAGCGACATCGCCGGCATCACGTCGGAACCGTCGAGTCCCGCCGCCACGAGGAACGATCCCATCTGGAAAAAGTAGATGGTGTGCACCCCGGCAATCAGCAGGCTGATCAGCAGCAGCAGGGTGAAGGAAGGCTTGCGAAACAGCCCCAGGGCCTGGACCAGGGCCACGCCTCCGCCCTCTTCCCGCTTCGCTGGGGGCGTGTGCGGCAAGCCCACGAAACAGAAAAGTCCGTAGGCGATGGCCACCACGCCGGCCACCGTCACCGCGTCGATCATGCGGGCGACCACGTCGCTGTGCTCGGTTCCCTTGAGAAAGGGAGGCAGCCACTGGAACCCGAGATCGTGCTGCAGCCAGATCATCGGAAAGATCCATGCCACCGCGATCCAACCGATCGTTCCCCAAACTCTTATCTTGGGAAATTCCGATTTCGGATCCCGGAGATGACTCATCGCCAGCGAGTTGGTCACCGACACGGTCGGCACGTAGAGAATCGCGAACGCCGTTCCCAGGATGAGCCAGGCGGTGAACGAAGTCTGCTGCGCGGTGATGATCTTGAGCACCCCGGTCGCCATCAGCAGGACTCCCAACGTTCGCTGCGCGGCAAAGAACCGGTCGCACAACTGCCCCACGAAGGGCGAGAGAATGGCGCCGACGGCAAAGGGAATCCCGATGATCAGTCCCTTCTGTTTCTCCGTGAACCCGAGTCCCCCGTCGGCGACCGCCGCAGTCAGGAACACCGACGCGAGCGGGAACCACAGCCCCTTCACCGCGTACTCGAGGAACATCATCAGGTTGAGGCGGAACTTCACGGGCATGGAGAAAAATGGCTTGGTTCAGAAAACTGGGAGTGCGGGCTTCTCGCCCGCTTCGTGGATGGAAAAGAAATGGCGCGCGAGCATCCCTGCTCACCCCGGTCGACCGGGGCGATGAGGGATCATCGCGCTCCCCTTCTTCATGTCAGGCCGAAACGTTCATCGATCGGTTCCTGGTAAGCGCGCACCGCGCCGCTGGCGACCTCCTCGATCGTCACCGCGCGGCCGGCGTGAGCCGATTCCACCACCGCGTAGGAGCAGGCCAGGTCGAGCAGGCCCTCGCGGCCGGAACATTCCGGCTGGGTCTTGTTGCGAATGGCATCGAGCCAGTCGTGCTGGGCGAGGGCGAAATCGCACTCCAGTCCCATCGGGAAATGCTTTGCCTTCAGGTGCTCGGGCGCGTGGGCATCGTAGAGCGCGGAAAGTGACTTCGGCTCGGCCTCGCCATCGACATGCAGGGCGTCTCCACAGATCCGGCCCCTGGTTCCGTAGAAGGTCGGACCGTCGCCGACGAGGGTGTTTTTCCCGTGGCCCGCCCAGCTGCCGAAGAGCATGCCGCTGGCGCCGGCCTCGTTCTCGAAACTGGCGTAGAAGGTGTCGTCGGCATCGCATTCGACGGGCTCCACCTTTTCCCCGTTCCGCACCAGGTAACGCGTCGGCTCGACCACGTCCGTCCGGCCGGAGACGCTCCTGATTTCCGATCCGCCGATGTGCCGCAGCATGTCGAAGAAATGCGGTCCGAGATCGAGCGCGATGCCACCGGCTTCCGCCAGCACATGCCGCCAAGGCGTTTCCGCCACGATCAGGTCCGGAGCCCACCAGGTCCCGACATTGCCCATCAGCGCCATCTGCATCGGACCCGCCGGACCATCCTCGCTCAGCGCCCAGGCCGCCCTCCGAACATCGGCGCGAAAGCGGGCGTTCTCGAACACGCCAAAGCTCACCCCGGCCTCGTCGGCCTGTTCGCACATCCGGCGGGCCGCCGCCATCGTCACCGCCAGCGGTTTCTGCGACATCACGTGCTTCCCGTGACGAAAGGCCAATTCGGCGATCTGGTGATGGAGGCTGTGAATGGTGAAATCGTTGACCGCGTCGACGGGGCCCGATTCGATCATTTCCCGATAGTCGGTGAAAACCTCCACCTCCACGCCCGGCTGGAAGTCCGAGAGAAACTCGTCCCCGATCGCCAACGGATCACCCGGGATATCAGAAACCGGCTTCCGCTGGGGCGGTCCTTCGCCGCGTTTCACGTAGCCGCGGGCGTCGTCCGCCTTTCGCGAGCAGAGCGCGGTGATCTGAAAATCATCGACCCCCGCCTCGCGCAGGAGGCGGTATCCACGCAGGTGAGCGGCCAGGATGCGGCCACAACCGACAATACCAATCCGAATCATGCCGGCACCCTAGCGACTTCGCCAGGGAGTCAAAAGCGGAAATCCGGCGGAATTGCGGGGCGCGGCTGCCAGGAGCCAGGAGCCAGGAGCCAGGAGCAAGGTGCCGGAGGCACGGCAAGAAGGAAGCCCGGGATGAAGCGAAGCGGAATCCCGGGGTGTCCCCTGCGAACGGCGAGGGAGCCCTGAAAGGGCGGCAAGAGGCCGACGCTCGACGTTCCAGTCCCCGCTCGACGCCCCTCCGGGGCTCTCAATCATTGGGGAATCGGTTCCCGGGGTTCCGCTACGCTCCACCCCGCGCTACCATCTTGCCGCCCCTCCAGGGCTTTTCCGTTGCAACTCCGCAGTTTTCCAGCTTTCCAGCTTTCCAGCTTTCCAGCTTTCCAGCTTTCCAGCTTTCCAGCTTTCTCCGACGAGGTTGCAAAAACCGGGGCAACGACGAAAGTAGCGGTTTCCAAAATTACTTAGGAGAACCGTATTTTTTGAAAGCAACCATGCTCAGAGGCACCGACCAGGATCGGCCCGTTTCCCGACGACCCTTGC
>JAUIGT010000056.1 GCA_030432615.1 Verrucomicrobiia bacterium | reverse complement strand
TGGACGACCCCCAGTCACTGATTACTGATTACTGATTACTGATTACTGATTACTGGCCACCCACATGCCCGAGCAACTCCCCAACCCCTACGAGAAATTCGACGCGCACCGGAGCGAGGTGCGGGTGGGGCATGGACTGGCCTGGTTGCTGACCTTCGTGTTTCTGCTGCTCTGCCTGCTGCCGCCTTTCTGGCGCAATGTGAACCAGTTCCTCCAGGGGCCGAATGGATGGACGCCGGTGGTGGAGCTGTTTCGTCACGATCCCGAGCGGGGCACCCTGCGGGAACACCTTCGGAAGGCGGAGGGAAAGATCGAGAATGCCGAATACACGGTGGCGCCCCGCCAATGGATGCAGGCCCTGTTGACCTCCACGCTGCGCGAGGGCAATCGCAAGACCGCCATCGGCGACGACGGATGGCTCTATTTCCGCCCGGCCATCGATGCCGTCACCGGTTACGGACCGCTGAAGCCGGAGCCGGACACGGTGGCGAAGGATCCGAATCGGGAACCGTGGAACGGACCTCTCGACGCCATCGTGCGTTTCAACGAGCAGCTGGAAGGCTACGGCGCGGAATTGATCCTGATGCCGATCCCGGTGAAGCCGATGATCCAGCCCGAGAGTCTGACCGGTCGCCCGGCGGAGGGACCGATTTCGCACCCGGACGCGGAGCGGTTCTACGCCGCGTTGCGGGAGCGGGGAATCGAGGTGCTCGACCTGGCCGACGAGTGGTTCGCGGCCGCCAGGGAGGGCGACCAGGTTTTCCTGAAGCAGGACACCCACTGGACGCCGGAGATGATGCAGGCCACGGCCAGGCGGGTGGCGACCTACCTGAAAGGCCAGGCCTGGTTCGACGAGACCTGGGTGAATGCCGAGCGCTTCGAGTCGGCGGACCCGCTGAACCTGACCGCGTCGGGCGACCTGGTGGACAACCTGGAACTCCCGGAAGGAGTGGCGATTTTCGGGGAGGAAAAGGCCTCCGTCACGCCGGTGAAACCGACGGGTGGCGGTGAGATGTCGATCTACGACACCGGTTCGCCGGTGGTCCTCTTGGGCGACAGTTTCACCAACATCTATCACCAGGAAAACATGAAGTGGGGGACCGGAGCGGGCTTCGCCGAGCATCTCTCCCGGGAACTGGGACTCGCCCTCGACACCATCGCCCAGAACGGACAGGCCTCGACCGGGGTGCGGAAGAACCTGGCCACGCGACCGGGGGCCGAGATCCTGATTCGCCAGAAAAAGGCGGTTCTCTGGGCGATCGCGGCGCGGGATCTTTTCCTGTCCGAGACCGTGGCGCGCGCGGAGGGGGTGGCCTGGAAGGACGTTGAATTCCAGGACACGCCGCTGCCGTCCGGAGAGCCGGCGCAACCCGTTCGCCTGCGCGGAAAGCTGACGAAGAAGAGCGCGTTCCAGGACCCCGCGACCGCTCCCTACGAGGCATCGCTCTACGCCGCGGAATACAAGGTCCTGGAGGTGCTGGAAGGAGAATACCGGGAAGACACCGCGCTGGTTTTTCTCTGGGCGTTCCGGGATCGCAAACTGTCGACCGAGGCCGCCTACGAGGTCGGAGACATTCACGAACTGACCCTGGTGCCGATGGCTTCGAAAACCGATTTGCAGGGGATTAATCAGGCAAACGACTCGGATCGATTCGAATTGGTGCCCCTGTGGGCCGAGAAAGCCGAGGGGGCCGGCCCCTCCGAGGACGCGGTGGAACGGGCTTCGAGGACGGCTTCGGTGGCCACGGCAGTTTTCTGTTTCCTCTTCGGCGGCGTGATCCTTGGGGTCTATCGGCGGAAACGGGCACTGAGAGCCGGGGCGGAATCGTGATGCTCGCTTCGGTGCGGCGGTTCTTGCCTTTCCGGACTTCGGCTCCTACGGTCGCAGCGTGAAATTTCTGAAACCCACGCTCACCCTGTTCCTGGCGGTCTCGCTGCTGTCCTCCTGTGGAAATCGCCGCGGCAACGATCGCGCGTCCGCTCCCGCTCCGGTGCAACCGCCGGCCGGTTCCGCCATCGAGGCCCCTCCGGTCGCTCCTTCTTCGACAGCCTCCGCTCCCCAGGTCGGGCAGAAAGGCGTCACCCCGACCGGCGTGAAGTGGGAGGTGCTCCGGGCCGGCACCGGTGCCAGTCCGAAGGCGTGGAGCCAGGTGAAGGTGCACTATCACGGTTATTTTCCCGACGGGCGCGTGTTCGACAGCAGCGTCGAGCGCGGCGAGCCGATCGTGTTCGGTCTCGACCAGGTCATTCCCGGATGGACCGAGGGGGTCCAGTTGATGCGGGAGGGCGCCAAGTATCGCTTCTACATTCCCTGGCTCCAGGCATATGGACTGCAGGGGCGTCCGCCGAGCATTCCGCCGAAGCAGGACCTGATGTTCGACATCGAGTTGATCCAGGTGGTGCGCTGAAGGCGCGCGGGGCGCGCAAATGGGGCATGACCGTACATGCCCCTTCGGATTGGAAAAAAGAAAACGGGCACCGGATCGCTCCGGTGCCCGCTTCGGTTGATTGGCTTGCCGGGGCCTCGCCCCTGCGCATTCGCTTCGCCGCTTACTTCTGCTTGGCGAGGCGCTCTTCCTCGCGCTTGGCGATGATCTCGTCGGCGATGTTCTTGGGGCAGGGGGTGTAGTGGCTGAACTCCATGGAGAACTGGCCGCGGCCGGAAGTCATCGTGCGGAGGTCGCCGATGTAGCCGAACATCTCGGCCAGCGGGCACTGGGCCTTGACCCGGATGCCGGTGGGATTGGATTCCTGGCTGGTGATCATGCCGCGGCGGCGGTTGAGGTCGCCGATGACGTCACCGACGTTGTCTTCAGGGGTGAAGACATCGACCTTCATGATCGGCTCGAGGATCTGGGCGCCGGCCTTGGGCATGGACTGGCGGAAGGCCGCCTTGGAGGCGATTTCGAAAGCCACGGCCGAGGAGTCGACCGCGTGGTGACCACCGTCGGTGAGGGTGACTTTGACCTTCATCAGGGGATAGCCGGCGAGGACGCCGTCGTCCATCTGGGCCTTGAAGCCCTTCTCGACCGCGGGCCAGTATTCACGCGGCACGTTGCCGCCCACGACCGCCGATTCGAAGATGAAGTTTTCCTCCACTTCCTCGTCGGTGATCGGTTCGATGATGTAGTCGAGCTTCGCGAACTGACCGGAACCACCGGTCTGCTTCTTGTGGGTGTAGGAATCCTCGACCCGCCTGGTGATGCTTTCGCGGTAGGCCACCTGCGGGGCGCCGACCTTGACCTCGACCTTGTGGGTGCGCTTGAGGATATCGACCTTGATGTCGAGGTGAAGCTCGCCCATCCCCTTGAGAATGGTTTCGCCGGAGTCCTGGTCGGTCTCGACGTGGAAGGAGGGGTCCTCCTTGACCATCTTGCCGATGGCGATGGCGAGTTTCTCGGCGTTGGCCTTGTCGATGGGTTCGACGGCCATGGAGATGACGGGGTCCGGGAACACCATCGGCTCCAGGGTGCCGGGGCTCTTCTGATCGCAGAGGGTGTGACCGGTCTGGACATTCTTGAGACCGACCAGGGCGATGATGTCACCGGCCTGGGCCGAGTCGAGTTCCTCGCGCGAGTTGGCGTGCATTTCGACGAGACGGCCGACACGCTCGGTCTTGCCGGTGAAGGTGTTCAGAATGGTGTCGCCCTTGTTGATCACCCCGGAGTAGATGCGGGTGAAAGTGAGCGAGCCGTACTGGTCGTCCATGATCTTGAACGCCAGGGCGCGGAACGGAGCGTCGGGAGTGACCGTGGCCACCTCGCCGGACTTGTTGCCCTCGAGATCGGTGATCGGCTGGGCCGGAACTTCGGTCGGACTCGGCAGGTAATCGACCACGCCGTTGAGCACGTTCTGGACGCCCTTGTTCTTGAAGGCGGAGCCGCAGAAGGTCGGGAAGAAATCCAGGGCGATCGTTCCCTTGCGGATCAGGCGCTTGAGCGTGTCGATGTCGGGCTCTTCGCCTTCGAGATAGGCCTCCATGACGTCGTCGTCCTGTTCGACGGCGATCTCGACGAGTTCGCTGCGATACTGCTTGGCCTTGTCGACCATGTCTTCCGGGATGTCGGTGATCTCGTAGTTTTCCGGCAGGCCGGAATCGTCCCAGACCCAGGCCTTCATGGTGAGGAGATCAACGACGCCCTTGAAATCGTCCTCGATCCCGATCGGCAGCACCATCACCAGCGGCTTGGCGGCGAGGATGTTCTTGATCTGTTCGACGACGCGATAGAAGTCCGCGCCGAGGCGGTCCAGCTTGTTGACGAAAATGATTCGCGCGACCTTGGAATCGTTGGCGTAGCGCCAGTTCGTTTCCGACTGGGGTTCCACCCCACCCGATCCGCAGAACACGCCGATACCGCCGTCGAGCACCTTCAGCGAGCGATACACCTCGATGGTGAAATCGACGTGGCCGGGAGTGTCGATGATGTTGAAACGGTGATCATCCCAGAAACAGGTGGTGGCCGCGGACTGAATGGTGATCCCGCGCTCCTGCTCCTGTTCCATGAAGTCCGTGGTGGCGGCACCGTCGTGCACCTCTCCTAGCTTGTGGATTTTGCCGGTGAGCTTGAGGATACGCTCGGTGGTCGTCGTTTTACCGGCGTCCACGTGGGCGAAGATCCCGATGTTTCGATACTTGGAGAGGTCAGCAGACATGGTTGTGGTGGTGTTTTGAGAAAACAGCAGAAGCAGAAACGCGCCCCGAGACGGTGGGGACTGCGAAAAAGGAACGCGATAACTAATACAAAAATGTCCGATCGCAACCGGGAATTGGGCGGTGGCCCCAAACCGAACCCGGTCCGGGTCAGGGAGCCAGGCGCTGAATTTCCCAGCCGCCGTCGGGACCGGACCGGTATTCGAAGCGGTCGTGGATGCGATCCTTTCCGCCCTGCCAGAACTCGAAGCGCGTCGGGACCACGCGGAAGCCGCCCCAGAAATCGGGACAGGGAATCTCCCCGTCGGCGAATTTCCGCTTCATCTCGTCGAGCTTGGTGAGGAGCAGGCTCTTGGACGACACCACGCTGCTCTGGTTCGACACCCAGGCGCCGAGCCGGTGACCGACGGGGCGCGACAGGAAATACTTCACGGTTTCGGTCCGGCTGATCTTTTCGGCGGTCCCGAGAATCTTGGCCTGACGCTCCAGGGCGATCCAAGGAAAGAGCAGGGCCACCCTGGGATTGGCGGCGATCTCGGCGGCCTTCCGACTCTCGTAGTTGGTGAAGAAAACGAAACCGCGTTCGTCGTAGGCCTTCAGAAGAACGGTCCGGGAATTCGGCTGACCTTCGCTATCGACCGTCGAGAGCGTCATCGCGTTCGGTTCCAGCACTTCCGGCGCCTCGGTGGCGTCCGTGAACCAGGCGCGGAACTGCGCCACCGGATCGGGATCGAGATTCTCGCGATTCAAGGCGCCGCGCTCGTAGCTGCGGCGAAGGTCGCGGGGGTCTGGGGTTGGCTCGGGCATGGATTGGGGTGGCCGCAAAAAAACTCGATGAGGTACAAAAATGAATCAGATTTTACGGCTTTGAAGGGAAGCGGAAGTCTTTGCGAATTCTTGAGTTTCTTTCGGCTAACCGAGCCCCGGAAACCCGCCCATCCCGCCGGGGCCGCCGCCGCCGAACTGCTTCATCATCTTCTTCATCTTGCCCTTGCTCTTCATCATCTTGCGCATCATGCCGAACTGCTTCAGGAGCTGGTTGACCTGCATCACGGTGGTCCCGCTGCCGCGGGCGATGCGCTTGCGGCGGGAGCCGTTGATGATCTCGGGCCGGGTGCGCTCTTTCGGCGTCATCGAGAGAACGATGGCCTCCGTCTGCTTCATCTTCTTGTCATCGACCGCGGGCATGTTGGCCATCTGCTTGCCCATCCCGGGGATCATGCCGAGGAGATCCTGCATCCCGCCCATCTTCTTCATCATCTTCATCTGGGAGAGGAAATCATTGAAGTCGAACTGCGCCTTCTGCAGCCGCTTGGCCATGCGTATGGTCTCCTCCTCGTCCATGGCCTCCGAGGCCCGTTCGACGAGCCCGACGACGTCGCCCATGCCGAGGATGCGGTTCGCGACCCGGTCGGGATCGAACGCTTCCAGCGCCGACATCTTCTCGCCCGTGCCCGCGAACTTGATTGGTTTCTGGGTCACCGAGCGCATCGACAGCGCCGCGCCCCCGCGGGCATCGCCATCGAGCTTGGTGAGGACGAGCCCGGTGATGCCAATGGCCTCGTCGAAATGGGTGGCCACGCTGACCGCCTGCTGACCGGTGGCGGCGTCGGCGACGAGCAACGTTTCCTTCGGATCGAGAAAGTCCCGCAATTTCTTCAGTTCGGCGACGAGGTTCTCATCGATTTCCTGCCGGCCTGCGGTATCGAAAATCGTGACCGTGCCGTTCTGGGTCTCGATCCATTTCATCGCCTGCTTGGCGACTTTCACCACGTCGGTCTCGCCCGGTTCCGGGGTGAAAACCGGGACGTCGATCTGCTTCCCGATCTGGGCCAGTTGGTCGATGGCGGCGGGGCGATAGAGGTCCAGCGCGATCAGGAGCGGGCGACGCCCCTGCTTCTTCAGGTGCACCGCCAGCTTGCCGGAAGTCGTCGTTTTCCCGGCCCCGTTGAGGCCGACCATGAGGATGCGGGCCGGCGGATTGAGATCGAGCGGAGCCTGGTCGCCGCCTAGCAGCTTGGCGAGTTCGTCGTGGAAGATCTTGACGATCTGCTGGCCCGGCTTGATCGACTTCAGCACCTCCTCGCCCAGCGCCTGCTCCTTCACCTTGGCGATGAATTCCTTGGCCACCGAGAACTCGACATCGGCCTCCAGCAGCGCCAGCCGGATCTCGCGCAGGGCGTCGGAAATGTTCTTCTCCGAGAGCTTGCCGTGGCCGCGGAGCTTCTTGAAGACGCCTTCGAGATTGTCGGAAAGTTGGTTGAACATGAGGCGGGGAATTAACGGTCGTTTGGAGGATTTTTCACGGACTCATTTCCTCGGCGCGGATACGGACTGGCTCGCGGCGTCGATGGTTCGCTAGGATGCCGGCCATCGTGACGCGAGTTTTTCCAGGGATGGCCGTGATGATGGCGTTGGCGATGACGCCGAATCCTGGATCCGCCCAGGTGACCTTGACCAAGGCGGAACGGGATTTTTTCGAGACGAAGATTCGTCCCGTGTTGGTGGAGCATTGCCACGGGTGCCACGCCGCCGATGCCGACGAGGTGAAGGCCGATTTCCTCCTCGATACCCGCACCGGAATTCGCAGGGGAGGGGCCTCGGGTCGTGACGCGGTGATTCCGGGTGACCCTTCCGGAAGCCTCTTGCTGGAGGCGATCAGCTACGGAAACGAGGATCTCCAGATGCCGCCCGGCGGGAAGCTTCCCGATGCGGTGATCGCCGATTTCGAAACCTGGATCGCAATGGGCGCGCCCGATCCCCGTGGCGGCGTTTCGAAGCTTCCCCGCGCGATCGCCGCGGAACATCACTGGGCCTTTCAGCCGGTGGAAAAACCCGAGCTTCCCGAGTTGACGAACCCGGATTGGCCGAGAGACAGGATCGACCACTTCATCCTCGCCAGGTTGGAGGCCGAAAACCTGGAGCCGGTCGGCGACGCCGATCGTCGTACCCTGATTCGCCGGGCCACGCTGGAACTCACGGGGCTGCCCCCGACCCGGGAAGAGATTGCCGACTTTCTCGCCGACCCGGCGCCGGACGGCCAGGCCTTCGCCAAGGTGGTGGATCGCCTGCTCGACTCGCCTGCCTTCGGAGAACGCTGGGGACGCCACTGGCTCGACGTGGCCCGCTACGCCGAGTCGAGCGGCTACTCGCGGAACATGCTCTACCCCTACGCCTGGCGGTATCGCGACTGGGTCATCCAGGCCTTCAACGAGGACAAGCCCTACGATCGTTTCCTGACCGAACAGCTCGCCGGCGACCTGCTTCCGGCCGATTCCTCCGAACAGCGCGACGCCCGGCACATCGCCACCGGATTTCTCACCATCGGACCGAAAACCCTCAACGAGGGCGACCCGCTGCTTTTCGAACTCAACGTTGCCGACGACCAGATCGACGCCACCTGCCGGGCCTTTCTCGCCCTGACCGCCAACTGCGCCCGTTGTCACGATCACAAGTACGACCCCATTCCGACCGCCGACTACTATGCGCTTGCCGGAATCTTTCGCAGCAGCCGGAATCTCGCCGGCACCAGCACCAACGTCCGCTCCGAGCACGAGAAAGCGTTCGCCCTTGGTCCCGATGGTGAGGGCCTGCTGAAGAAGATCGAGGAAGCCACCGCCGCCGCCGACCAGGCCCAGAAAACCTACCTCGAGATCGTGAAGGAAAGGAATGCCCTTCGCGAACCGCTGGAGAAGAAAGGCATCGATTGGAAAAAGAATCCCACGCCCGAACTGGAAGCCGCCGAGGCCGAGGTCCAGCGCCACCAGGACCTCGTCCGGTCCGCCAAGGCCGCCATTCCGGAACCGCCCGAGTTCGCGATGGCGGTGATCGACGCGTCCGCTATTCCGGATGCGGAATGGGAGAAAGTCGTCGCCGCCGCCGAGAAGGATAGGAAGCTTCCCAAGCCGCAGCGCATTGCCGATTCGCCCGTGTTCGACAAGGGCCTCCACGATCAGCCGCTCAAGCCGGTGCCGCGGGGAACGCTCTCCCTCTTCGACGAAATCATGACGGCACCCGCCATTCCCGCGGGGCAAAGCGGACGGCTCCAGTTGGCGGAGTGGCTGGCCGACCCGGCGAATCCCCTCACCGCGCGCGTCTTCGTGAATCGAGTCTGGCATCACCTCTTCGGCACCGGGCTCGTGGAAACGGTGGACAATTTCGGCCTGCTCGGGGCGTCACCGAGTCATCCCGAACTGCTCGACGATCTCGCGCTCCGTTTCTCCGGCGACGAAATGCAGTGGTCGATGAAACGGCTCATCCGCACCATCATGCTCAGTCGCGCCTGGCGGCTCGCCGCCACCGTGAACGAGAAGAACCACGATACCGATCCCGGGAACCGCCTGCTCTGGCGCTTCGCTCCGCAGCGCCTGGAAGGAGAAGCCATTCGCGACAGCCTGCTCTTCGTCGGCGCAGGACTCGATGAACCACCCGAGGACGGATCGCAGGTTTTCACCATTTCGATGAAACAGGCAAAGCCGCTGCAACGGGAGATCGGTCGCCGCGATTACTACTACCAGGACATCGATGAGAACGTCCGCTGCCGCAGTGTCTATCTCCCCATGGCCCGGGATGTTCTCTTCGACTCACTCAAGGTCTTCGACGCCCCCGACCCCAACCTCGTCGTGGGCGGGCGAAAACTGACGACGGTCCCGACCCAGGCCTTGTTCCTGATGAACAGCCCGCTCGTCCTGGAACAGGCCGAGGCGATGGCAGAACGGATCACGGCGGGAAAACCCTACAATCCTGGCCAGCGCGCCCAAGCCGTCTACGAAACCCTGCTGGCGAGAAAACCCTCTCCCGAGGAAACCGCCCTGATGAGCGAGTTCGTGCTCGCCGGCGGCAACTCGAAACAGGCCTGGACCGAGGCGATCCAGGCGGTAATGGCGTCGGGGGAATTCCGGACCGTGTATTGATTGACCTCGTGCTCGCATTTCTCGCATACTCAGCCGAAACCGCCGTCGAACCCGGATGAAATCTTTTTCGCGCCTTCCTGTCCTCGCCGCCTTCTTTCTAACCTTTGTCCTGACCTCGCCTCCGGCCTTTGCCCGCTTGGGCGACGATCGCGCCACCCTGGAAAAACGGTTCGGGAAAGGCGAACATCTCCAGCAGGACAAGTTGGTCGATACCGGCCTCTGGGAACTGTTCGACGAGGTCATTTCCTTTGAGAAAAGCGGCCTCCGCATCGTCGCTGGATTCGCCGACAACAAGTGCCTTGCGATCGCCTACCAGATTCCCCCTTCGAAAAAGGGCGAGGACCAGGAAAAAATATTCATCTCCTGGACCGAAGCCCAGACCCTAGTCGCCAAGAACTCTGGTGAAGATCCGATCACTCGGAAAACATTTCGCGATTCTCGACACGATTGGGAAATCGGCGAACGAGCCGCCTTCGCAAGACTTGAAACTCGAAGGCCCGCGAGCAAAGAATTCGTGAGCATCTCCCTATTCAGCAACGTCATCTTTGACACGTTCGAAGCGTTCCAATCGGGAGACGTCAAACGTGAGTTCCTCCAGCAGAACCCGCCCAAGGACTTATCGGACTTCTGATTCGAGGATTCGATCACGTTCACCCGATCAGGCCATTGCCACACGGAAGGCCGAATGGATACCCTTCCGGGAGATGATCTCCGCCATCCCATCCCGGCGCGAAGCCCTCCGTACCTCGGCCTGCGGCTTCGGGTCGTTGGCGTTGGCGAGCTTGCTGGCTCGGGAATCGAGCGGTGCCGCGGCGAGCAACGGAATCGAGAATCCCCTCGCCCCGAGACAGCCGCATTTTCCCGCCCGAGCCAAGCGGGTCATCTTCCTCTTCATGCGGGGCGGCCCCTCGCAGGTCGATTCCTTCGACTGGAAACCGGAACTGACGAAGAGACACGAGGAGGACCTCGGCGGTGGTCGGCGTTACTTCCAATCCCCGTGGAAATTTTCGCGCCACGGCGAATGCGGGATGCCGATCTCGGAGTTGTTTCCCCACACCGCCCGGCACGCGGACAAGCTCTGCGTCATCAACTCGATGCACACCGACATCGGGAATCATCCGCAGGCCATCCTGCAGATGAACACCGGCAGCTTCCAGTTCGTGCGTCCGTCGGTGGGATCGTGGGTGGTCTACGGGCTCGGCACCGAGAACCAGAACTTGCCCGGTTTCATCACCATCAATCCCGATTTCTCCGCCGGCGGGGCCCGGAAATACGGCTGCGCCTTTTTGCCCTCGGCCACTTCCGGAACCGCCATCAACCAGTGGGGAGGCGCCGACGGGAGCGGTCCGCCTTCGCTGAAAGGGATCCGGATTCCCTACACGGAGAATTCGACGATTCCCGCCGAGCGGCAGCGAAAGCAACTCGACCTGCTCCAGGCCCTCAACCGTGAGCGCCTGGAGCGGGATCGCATCAACGAACCACTGGAGGGAATCATCCAGAGCTACGAGACCGCCTTCCGCATGCAGAGCGAGATGCCGGAACTGATGGACGTCGAGCGCGAGCCGAAGCACATCCTCGAGAAATACGGCGTGAATCGCGAGCCGACCGACAACTACGGTCGCGCCTGCCTGATGGCGCGCCGCTTCGTCGAGGCGGGCGTTCGTTTCGTTCAGATCAACCAGGGTTTCTGGGACCAGCACAAGGACCTCGTCGGCGGTCATCAGAAACTGGCCGACGAGAGCGATCAGCCCGTCGCCGCCATGCTGGCCGATCTCGAGGAGCGCGGCCTGCTGGAGGATACCCTCGTTCTCTGGGGCGGTGAATTCGGGCGACCGCCGATCCTGAACAAGGACCAGGGTCGCGATCACAACAATGTAGGCTTCACCATGTGGCTGGCCGGGGGCGGGGTGAAAGGTGGACTCCGCTATGGCGAGACCGATCCCACCGGCCAGACTGCCGAGATCGACAAGGTCCATCTCCACGATCTCCACGCCACTCTCCTTCACCTGCTGGGCCTCGACCACGAACGGCTGACCTATCGCTACGGCGGGCGCGATTTCCGCCTCACCGATGTCTACGGCGAGGTGGTGAGGGGCATCCTCGCCTGACTCAACAGGGTCGGGTTTTCGAACCAACCCTGTTGAATCATTTTCCCAGCAAAGGAGACAGGGTATCGAGCAGCTTCTTGCCCTCTTCGATGACGCTGCCGGGCGTGGCGCCGGGGTTTTTCACGGCCTCCCTGGCGGCGTCGATGGCCTTTTGGGGAGCGTCCTCGACCACCGTCTCGACGGCGGAGGTGACGAGCCGGGCGCTGAGGTCTTCCTTGGGTTCTTGGACGGTGCCGGTCACGGCCATGTCGGTCCAGAGGAAGCCCTGGTCGGAGCTGACGAACACCTTGCGCTCGGCGCCGGGAATCCAGCGGAGGGTGCCGGGGGTGACGCCAACACGAAAGGTTCCGCTGACCTGATCGCCGTCGATGGTCAGGTCTCCCTCGAGCCGGGAAAGGCCGTCGCTCTGGACGACGATGTCGGTGATGACGATCCGGTCGCCCCGGCGCTCGAAGGTGCCCCGGGTCTCGTTGAGGGTGAGTCGCTGGAAACGCTCGGACTTGGTGTATTGCCCGATTTTCTCCAGAACCGGCAGGTGGGTCAGGAGCCCGTCGTCGAGGTGGAGGGTGCCGCTCTGGGTGAGATCGCCGACGGGGCCCTCCAGCCGGAGGTCGCCGCGGACGGTGCCGCTGATTTTTTCGGCCCACTCGGGCCCGATGACCTTCTTCACATCGAGATTGCTGATGACGAGATCGAGATCGATGGGGGTGCCGGGCTCGAGGGTGACGATACCCTTGCCCGAGATCCGGGCCTGGTCGTGGACATCGATTTCGGCCTCGTTGAGAAACACTTCCCGTCCCTGCCAGCGAACCCGGAATCTTTCGATGTCGAAGTCAGGCTGACCGGTCACGAACAGGTTTCCGCCTTGGCCGCCGATTTCCCATCCTCCGCCGGCGATGGGCTGCAATTCCGTCCGGACCGAGCGCAGGGCGAAGGTTTCCGCAGCGGCTTCGTCGAGCACCCGGAGGTTGGCGGAATCGACGCGGACGACGCCGATGTCGAAGTCGGTGGGTAGGTATTTCTTGAGCCAGGCCGGTGCCTCGGGGCCATCGACGGTGGCGGCGACCGTGACCTCGTCCGCCCCGAAATTTCCCGGCAGGCGATCCGGGGAAAACTCGAGGTTCATCCGGTTGGCGGTCGCCTCGGGGACCTGCCAAGCACCGTTTTCCGCCCCGCCGAAGTTGGCCCGCATTCCATCGATCTCGAGCCGGGCGTGGGCGGCGTCCTCGTATCCGCGCGCCCGGAATCCGTCGGCGTAGACGGAACCGCTCTCCCATTTCAGGGCCGCCAGTTCGACGTCCGATTTCAGGGTGGTGGCGATTTTCCCGGACAGCCAGTCGCGAAAGGCCTCGCTGTTTCGGTAGTTCTCGATCCACGACTTGAGGGTGAAGAGCCCGATGAACAGGAGCACGAGCAGGAGCGAGCCGGTGATGAGCACCCCCTTGAGCAGGCGGTTCCCGGTGTTTCCTCCGGTGGGCTTGCGTTGGGCGGGTCGGCGCTTTCGGGACTGGCTCATCGGCCCTATTTAAACCGGACAGTTTTGGATTGTCGCGCATTTTCCCGTGGTGCAGCATTTCGGCACCGTTCCCGTCGCTCTCCTCCGACATCGAATACCGACCCCCGATCCCGTGCTCGAACTCAAAGACCTCACCTTCACCATCGCCAAGGACGGCGAGGATGTCGCCCTCATCGACAAGGCCACTCTCTCGGTGCCGGCCGGACATTTCATGGCCATCGTCGGACCGTCCGGTTGCGGCAAGTCGACGCTGCTCAAGTTGATCGCCGGGATCAACGTGGAGAGCGACGGCAATCTCTACTGGAACGGGCGCGATCTCTCCACCGAGGGGGACCTGGAGCCGGCCGAGATCGGCTACGTGCCGCAGTTCAGCATCGCCTACGACCAGCTCACGGTGGAGGAGAGCGTGGAAAGCGTGGTGCGGCTGCGGGTGAAGACGCGCGGCCGGGCCGAGTTTCACGAGCTTGTGGATCGTGTGCTCGAGCAGACCGGCCTGGACGCGCTCCGGCATCGTATGGTGAAGGTGCTGTCGGGCGGGCAAAGGCGCCGGCTTTCCCTGGCGATGGAACTGGTCACCGATCCGGTGCTGTTGCTCGCCGACGAGGTCACCAGCGGGCTCGATCCCAAGAGCGAGCACGAGATCGTCAAGCTCATGCACGCGCTCAGTCGCAAGCACAACCGGGTCGTCATCAACGTGACCCACAGCCTGGCCAACCTCGACCTCTACGATTCGGTGCTGGTGCTGCACGAGGGTCGGGTCGTCTATCACGGCCAGCCGCGGGCGCTCGATCACTACTTCAGCGTGGAGGAGGTCGAGGAGATCTATCCGCGCCTCGCCAAGCGCACGCCGGAGGACTGGCAGACGAGCTGGGAGAAACACCGTCCGGACTACTACATCGCGCTGCGATCGGCGGCCGACGCGGCGGCGAAGGAGCGGGCTGAGGAGAGCGGCGAGGGCGAAAGCGGGAGCGGCGGGGCCGACGCCACGCGAGCGGCGGCGACGCCGGGTTTCCTGAAACAGTTCTCCGCGCTCTTTTTCCGACGTTGCCGAATCTTCGCCCGGGATGGCGGCCAGTTGTTCCTCCAGATCGCGATTCTGCTGGGGTTTCCCGCGCTGGTGATTCTCTTCGCGCTCGACGGGGTGGGTGAGACGCGATCGCTTTCCGATCGCCTGCCACAGACGCTGGCGGAGTACCAGCAGGAAAAGGAGATCGTGGAGCACAACCTCAATCTCGGCGGCCTGGTCTCGGGACTGGTGATGTTCCAGGTCATCCTCCTCACCCTCATGGCGTCGAACAACGCCGCGCGCGAGATCGCCTCGGAGCGACACATTTTCGAAAAGGAAAAGTTCGGCGGCGTGCGACCGCTCACCTACCTGGCGAGCAAGCTGGCCTTTCTCGGCATGCTGGTGGTGATCCAGTCGGTGTGGATGGCGGTCTTCGTGCAGAACATCTGTCACATTCCCACAGTGCAGTTCCTGCCCCAGCTGGCCCTGCTGCTGCTGGTCAACGCGGCGATGACGGCGGTGTGCCTCGGCATTTCCTCGCTGGCGAAGACCGCCGACCAGGCCTCGCTGTTGAGCATCTACCTGGTCGGTTTCCAGTTGCCGTTGTCCGGCGCGGTGCTGGCCCTGCCCCCGATCGCCGGCTGGGCAACCCGGCCGTTCATCTCCGCCTACTGGAGCTGGGCGGGAATCATGAATTCGCTGGAGAGCAGTTTCCGCACCGCCGTCGATCGGGTCACGGAGACCTGGCTGGCGCCCGCCTGGGTGTGCTTCGCGGTGCTGCTCGCGCACGTGGCCATCGGCCTCTTCCTCGCCTATGTCGGGGTGAAGAAGTCGCGCTGGGATTGAACGATCGGTTTGCCCGGTTACAAAGGCGGCGTTTGAGCCGGGGAAGTTCCGTGTTAGCATCTTCCGAATCCGTTCGGAACGATCATGTCGGCTGCCGCACCCCTTCGATTTTCCACCGCGCTGGCGGTGTTCATTCTCGTCGTTCTCGCCGGAACCGCCGGGAGGGCGATGGCGGAAACGATCACCGTCGATGGGCAGACCTATGAGGATGCCGAGATGGCCGAAGTGGGGCAGGAAGGCGTCTGGTACAAGGTCGGCGCGGAGGAATACGTGGTCCTGCCGTGGTCGCAGTTGAGCCAGTTCCAGGTAGCCAACGTGAAGAGCCGTTTCGCGGAATCGCTGGATCACCTTCGGCACCAGGCCATCTGGGTGAAAGGCACGGTTTTCGACAAAAACAGTGACGGAGTCATCGTGCAGGCCACCCTCGACCTGGACGCCGGCGAGGCGAAGGTCGCGGACAGCGGGCTGCCGCAGTACAGGAACGGGGGCGCCATCGCTCGGGGTATGGTCCTGATCAAGGATCTCAAGGACAACGCCATCCGCCAGTCGGGTGATCCGGTGGAGGGGATCTTCTACCAGGAAGGCACCTACACCTATGAGGTGGCGGGATTCAACCTGGTGCGGGAAATCCCGAAGTGCAGCTCGGCGCCACCCGAGTGGGCCAGCGTGCGCGAATGGACCAATCGCGAGGGCAACAAGCTGACGGCGAAAGTGATCGCGGTGAAGGAGGGCAAATGCCTGTTCCAGAAAGCGGACGGCGGCACCTTTCCCTACGAGATCGCCAAGCTGACCGACGAGGACCAGGAACTCGTCGCCCAGTTCGAGAAGCGGGCGGCGGCCATCCCCGTGTTCTGAGCGCCGATTTCCGAACCGTCCCCGAGCGGGGAAAAAGATTGAGGGAAGCGCGGGCTCCCCTGTATGCTACGTTTCGGTCGCGCCGGCGTTTTTTCTGTTCGCAGTGCCGCGATACGTCATCTCTCCGTCATTTGTCGTCCCGAAACTTCCCTTCTTCATGCCCAGACGCGCCAGTTCCGGAATCAACATCGCCCAGATCCTCGGCATCGCCGCCGCCCTGATCGGCTTTCTCGTGGCTGCGGTGTTGCTGATCAAGCTGGTGGCCAACGATTTCATCGGGGGCTCGGGAGACGGGGGGGGCGGACGAAGCCTGGCCCACGCGGCTTCTCTGCCGATCGGCAGCTACATCGAGAACAGCCGCAGTCTCGGGGGCAACGTCTACAAGTTTCACGGCAAGGTCGAGGAAACCCTCAAGTGGACCCCCGATCGCGGCCGGCTGATTTCCGTCGATGCCACCGAGGGTGGGGCCGCCGCGCTGCTCCCGGTCCTGGTGCCGGAAACCTTCAGCAGCATCAACATCGATCGCGGCGCCGAGTTCGACTTCGTGGTCCGGGTCGATCGCGACGGGCTGCTGGTCGCCGAAGACGTCAGCCAGGGTTGAATCGATCCCGCCTTTCCTTTTCTTTTTCTCTCCCTCCCGTCATGAAAACCTTCGCCCCTTCGATGACTCGCTTCGTTCTCCTGTCGGTCGGTCTCGCGCTGTTGACGCTTTCCCAGCCGGCGAGCGGCCAGGTCTACACCCCGCCTTCCCAGCCGGCCTCGGCGCCTTCGGGAGGCGGCGGGGGATCGAACACCACCATCGTCAATCGCCAGCCTTCCCAGGGAAATCGGCAGGTGGCGGGCAACGACATGCCCTGGCTGGATCCCACCAACAATGTCTTCCAGTTCGACGGCAAGGCGTTCAATGTCCAGGACAACCAGATCTTCCGGTCCCGCTTCGAGAAATACCTCAACGCTCCCGAGGCCACCTCGGAGATGGACCAGACCTACCGGAAATCGATCCGCGATGTCCTCGACGCGCTCTCGCCCCACAAGTCGCCCGACCTGACCGCCGCCGTCGCCAATCTCCAGTATGCGGCCGAGTTTCCCCAGGACGCCCGGCTTTGTGAATCCCTCGCCAACGCCATCTACCGCGTCTGGCTGGCCAAGAAGTCGGTGAATGAACTCCGGCAGATCAACGAGCAACTCAACTCCCGCCGCCGCCAGCTGGACTGGAACTTCGATCAGTGGAAGGATCCGCCGAAGATGCAGGAGGGCCCTCGCCGCACCGGCCAGGGCAACAACGGCCAGCAGCAGCAACAGGCGGCCCAGGTGACCAATCCCGCCAACGCGGGACATGTCTCGCGTTATGTCCAGCGCATCGCCGAGGTCGAGGCCCAGCGGGTCGCCAACAAGGCCAAGATGGAACTCTCCGAGGTCGAGGCCAAGCTGGAGTTCCAGGGGTTGATCGTGCAGTTCTTCATGCAGCGCCGTTTCGAGCACGTCATCATGGGTGCGCGGCTCTACACCGAGTTTTTCCAGGACGGTTCCGGCCGACTCCAGTTCGAGGAGGGGTCCGATGTCGAGCAGGCCTTCGCCAAGAGCATCGGGTTCAATCCCACCATCGCCACCCTCGACGCCTTCGCCAACGAGGCCATCCGCGACGTCAACCAGGCGGTGGAATCCTTCGACTTCCTCCTCGAGCAGGGCGAGATCGATGGCGCCAATCGCCAACTCCAGCAGGCCTTCCTCATGGGCGAGTACCTTCCCTCCGTGCAGCAGGTGCCGCGGGAGAAAAAGCGCGAGGTGCTCGGGTACGCCCGGAACGCCTTCCAGCTGGTCAATGCCATGGAAGTGAAGGACTACACCCTCGCAGAGGAACTCGTCGCCGAGATGCGGCAGCAGGCCAGCGACTTCGACCACTCCAAGCCGACCGCCGCCGTCGAGTCGGCCAAGATCGCCAGCACCATGCGCATCCGCACCGCCAAGAACGCGGCCCTCAAGGGAGACCAGGTCGCCTACGAGGAGAACATCAAGGCCGCCGCCGAGATCTGGCCGACCAATCCGGAACTGAAGGCGCAGTTCAACCTCATCGCCGATGCCGGCGACGTGCAGGAGCAGGCCAAGATCGAGTTCGATCGCCTGCTCACCACCCAGAGCTATCGCCAGATCTATGACAACAAGGCGCGCTTCATCGCCGCCACGGTGGATGATCCCGACCGGCAGAAGGCGCTCGACGAGATCGTGGGCAACATCCTCGAGATCGAGACCGCCATGAAACAGGCCGACGGTTTCGCCAAGGCGGGCAATTCGCACATGGCGTGGGAGCTGATCGAGAGCACCTTCCGGAAATTTCCCGACGACGTCCCGCTCAGCGCGATGCGATCCGATCTCTCCACCGAAGTGGCCGAGTTCGTCCGCGCGCTGAAAAATGCCGAGAATCTCGAGCAACGGAACGAGACCGGGTCCGCCCTCGCCTGGTTCCTGAAATCGCGCCGCATGTATCCCCAAAGCCGCTACGCCCAGGAAGGCATCGATCGCCTCGTCGGAAAGATTCTCCCCGACCAGCCGCCGGCGGGTGCGGGAGACAGCACCACCACTGCGGTCGGGAACGGGGACGACTCCGTGTTTGGATCGTCGTCCTCGGATCTCTGATACCAAATTCAAAAAATCACCTGACGATTCAGAGGGAAGAAGGTTTCGAACGCGAGGCCTCCGGCGT
>JAUIGT010000630.1 GCA_030432615.1 Verrucomicrobiia bacterium | reverse complement strand
CCGGCCCCGATGAGAAAAGCGAGCGGTTTCACGGTTTCGTCGGGCGGAGCATGTCCAGGGCGGCGTCGAGGACGGACGCGCTGGGGGCATCGAGTGCGGGTTCGTGGGGTGTTTCGACGCGATCCTCGCCGGCGAGCAGGAAAGGCGTCACCGCATAGATCGGCAGGATGGCGCGCCGCCGATCGGCATCGATGGCGCCGACGAGAAAGGAATGACCTTCGGTTTCCAGGATCGCGAGAGGGTGAAGATCCGCATTCTCTTCGATGTCGAAGGTCCAGGGGGCGAAAGGCTGCTGCCAACCGGACCGGGTGGCGGGGGAATGCTCTACGACGTAGCGGTCTGTGTCGTTGCCGATCAGGCGAATCCGGGCGTCGAGAAAATCGCCGACCGGGACCGGGAGCTTGCTCTTGGGTTCGTCCCGATGCATGGCCTTCCGGAACGCGGCGAAGGCTTCGGCCGGAGGTTGACCGGTTCCGGTGATCCAGAGCACGCGACCACCGGCGTCGAGATAGGCCTGGAGATTCCGGTCGAGGGCCTGGGCGTCGAGGGAGTGGTAGGAGTGAAAGGAACTGGCCACGATCACGAGCCGCGGCATGGACTCGGGCGAGGGAAAGCCTTCGGAGAGTGTGTCGCGAAGATCGAGGGTGGCGTAGGGCATCTCCTCCCGCTGCCAGCTCCGGGCGATGGCGGCGGACTGGACCCGGCTCGAGAATCCGAACATGGCTCCATTCATGGCCCAGCAGGGTTCGAAGATCATGCCGGTGACGGGTTCGGCGGCGTCCTCGATGGGCCGGATCAGGGGGGCGAAGAGGGCATCGTCCGCGAGGCGGCGCCCGGCGAGAAATCGGGCGACGTTTTCCCGGTGCGCGGCCTCGATCTCGGGAGTCACCGAAAGTTCCCGGTCCGATTCCGCGAAGCGCCGGGCGATGGCGACGTCACGCAGGGTGCGGACCACGGCCCAGGCCCCGAGTTCACCGATGTTGTTCCAGAGCATTTCCCGGGCGGCGGAATCCTGGCGGTCCACCCAACCGGCGGCGCCTTCCAGAACACGAACACCGCGCGGGGCGCAGAAATCGGCCCCGGCCTGGCCGTAGAGCATGATCTCGGCGAGGATCTCGGACGGTTCCTGCCCGGAGTCCTCGAGTCGCATCCGCTCGATGGCGGCCTCGAACGCGGCCTGGCCTCCCTCGGGATCGTGGGCCGAACCGGCGAGGTCGAGGAGGGAACGAAGGTGGGAAAAATCGCGTTCGCCGCTCGGGAGTTTCACTTTCCACTCGGCCCAGCCATAGGTGGCGGTGTGAACGAGCGGGTCGTGGTTGCAGGCCGCCATGTCGGCGATGACGTGGGAATAGGCGGCGATCCAGAGCGCGGTGTGGGCGGGGTCCTTTTCGCGGAGGGCATCGACGAGCTGGAGAAAAGCCTGGGCTATGCCGCGTTCCGAATGGAGGTCGTAGCGCCTGGTCACCCCGGCGGCGGCCAGCCTGGCGACCGCGGCTTCGCCCACGTCCTCGGGCAGGAAGGGATCGAAATTGTCGGGATAGTGACTCTGGTGCCGGATGGCGTCCTCGATCATCTCCGCGGAGAAGGACTCGCGGAGGTCGGCCGGGAGCCGCTCGATCACCTCCCGCATCACGTCGTCGTGACCGGAACCCCAGGCCTCGACCTGTCGGGGGAGAAAGGTTGCGGACAACGAGATACCGGCCGCGCACCAGAGCGGGAATGGAAGGAGGAAGTGCTGTCGAGAGAAGAAACGCATGGGGCGGGGAGACCGGAGGTTTCCGGTTTTACTTCGGAAGGAATCCCGTGTCAGCGAAAGACTCCATCCATGCCGTGACGCGTTCGCGTTCGGGAGGATGGAAGGCGTCGAAGGGCGCGGCGAGAAGCCCGGAACAGACACCGCTGAGTTCGAGGGCGCATTTCACGCCCTTGAGGAAGGCGGAGCCGTACTTGCCGATGGTGTAGAGTTCCTGGAGCTGGGTGACGAGGGCCTGGAGTCGGGCGAGTTCCTCCGCATCGCCGGCCTTGGCGGCTTCATAAACAGAGACGAAGAGCCGCGGAACCAGGTTGGCGCCTCCGGCTACACCACCGGCGGCCCCGAGGGAAACGGCGTCGCCGAGAAGGTGTTCGGGCCCCACCAGCACCGGCCAGCCGGGGCGTTCCTTTGCCGCCAGATCGATGGCGCCTTTGAGGTAATCGAGATCGCCGGAACTGTCCTTGAGACCGATGACCTTTTCGTGGCCGATCAGCGCGGCCACCGTCTCGGGCTCGATGGCGATCTTGGTGCAGCTGGGAATGTTGTAGAGCAGCAGCGGCAGGGGCAACTCGGCGAGCAGCAGGTCGAACCAGTGTTTCAGCTCGGTCTGACCGGCGGCGAAATAGAAGGGAGGGGCCGCGACCACGGCGTCGGCGCCGGCTTCGGCGCTGAAGCGGGCGAGATCGAGGGCCTCGACCAGCGAGGTGTCGGTGATACCCACGTAGAGAGGCAGGCGGCCTCGCAGCCGATCGGCGGTGGTTTTTACCATCTCGCGCTGGAGCCGGTGGCTGAGGCTGGGGCCTTCGCCGGTGGTGCCGAGGACGAAGATGCCGTGAACGCCGCCGTCTACGAGGTGGTCGAGCAGCCGTTCGAGACCGGCGACATCGAGGGAGTCGCGATCGGCGAGCGGGGTGATGAGCGGCGGAATGAGGCCGTGGATGTCGGAGGGGGCGAGGGGCATGGTGGGTTACGTGGAGCGCGACGATCCTTCGTCGCATCAGGTCGATTGGGGCGACGAGGGATCGTCGCGCTCCAGATCAATTCGGCAGCGGAAACATGGGAACGGGCTGGCCGTCGGCGAGGAGACTGAGGGTGAGTTGGCGGCTGTTGCGGATATGGGTGACCATGGCGCGGCGAACGTGGTCGGGATCGCGCTCGCGCAGGCCGGCGAGGATGGCGGTGTGATCGTCGATGGTCATCTCGAGCACCTCGGCGTCGTAGTCGTGCCGGTCGGCGCCGATGATGCCGGTGAGCAGGTGAAAATCGCCCACGACCTTGAGCATGCGGCGGTTGTCGGCGGCTTCGAGGATGGTGAGGTGAAAGCGCAAGTCGGCCTGGTCGAACTCGGCGGCTCCCTGGCGACCGACCACCTCGCCGGCCAAGGCTTGCCCGTGCACGGCGCGCATGGTCTCCAGAGTTCCCTCCAGCGTCTTGATCTGGCGAACGCCCACGAGATGGCAGGCCTTGGCGGCGGCGAAAGGCTCGATCGCTTCCCGCATTTCATAAACCTCGGCCGCGTCTTCGCGAGTCGGTCGCTTCACCACGGCCCCGGCCTGGGGCACCAGTTCCACCAAGCCCTCGCTCGCGAGCCGCCCGATGGCTTCCCGAATCGGC
>JAUIGT010000629.1 GCA_030432615.1 Verrucomicrobiia bacterium | reverse complement strand
CTGGGCATGGCTTTCGGTTCGCACACCAACGCCCACACCTCCTTCAACGAGACCGTCTACAAGCTGGAGCTGCCCAGCAGCGAGGACGCGCTGCTCGACGAGGGCTTCCAGCTGCTGCGCGACTATGCCGACGGCATGAAGTTGGGCGAGGACGAGATCGAGAAGGAGCGCGGGGTCATTCTCAGCGAGAAACGCAGCCGCGATTCGGTCGGTTGGCGCACCATGGTCGAGCAGCTCGGCTTCATCCTCGACGGCAACCTCACCGCCAATCGATTGCCGATCGGCACCGAGGAGATCATCTCGAACGCGCCCCGCGAGGAGTTCGTCGATTTCTACGAGAAATGGTACACGCCCGATCGCATGGTCGTCATCGCCGTCGGCGAGGTCGAGGTGCCGGAGATCGAGGCGCTGGTGAAAAAGCACTTCGCCTCCATGGAGCCGGCGCCCGCCAAGCGGCCGTGGCCCGACCTTTCCCACGTCAACGAGCGCGGGCTGGCGGTGCATTTCCATCCGGAACCCGAAGCCGGGGACGTCTCGGTTTCCATCGACACCATCGCCCCGCGCCTCGATGAGCCCGACACCCTCGCCTCCCGGGCGCGAAAACTGCGCATCGACCTCGCCAACCAGATGCTGAGCCGCCGTATCGGCAAGCTGGCCAAGCAGGAGGACTCGCCCATCACCAGCGGTTCGGCCTACACCTACGATCTCTACGACCTCAACTTCGCCGAGTATTCCGGCGTGGAGGTCAGCTGCCAGCCGCAGAACTGGGAGCCGGCGATGAAGCTGGCCGAGCAGGAGCTGCGTCGCGCGCTGGAGCACGGCTTCACCGAGGCGGAACTGACCGAGGCCAAGGCCAACGTCGAGAACCGCGCCGAGCTGGCGGCGAAGTCCATGGCGACCCGGAAATCGCGCGATCTCGCGGATCTGCTCGCGGCCCGCATCGGCGAGCGCAACGTCTTCACCAGCCCGGCCGACGACCTGCCGCGCATCCAGGGCGAACTGGAGAAGGTCACCGCCGAGCAGTGTCGCGAGCTTCTCCGCGAAGTCTGGAACGGAAAACACGAGGTGCTCCTGCTCGTCACCGGGAACGTGGAGATCGACGAACCGAAGAAAACCATCGTGGCGGCCTACCAGGAAAGCCAGTCGATGGCGGTGGAGCCGCCGGCCCAGGAAGAGGACCAGGCCTTCGCCTACGCCGACCTGCCCGAGGCGGGAACGGTGGCGGAGAAGGAGCACATCGACGATCTCGACATCACCCAGGCCCGGCTCGGGAACAATGTGCGGGTGAACCTGAAGCCGACCGAATTCGAGGACGAGACCATCTACGTGAAGGCCCGCTTCGGCGGTGGTACGTTGACCCAGCCGAAGGACAAGCCGGGTATCGGATTCTTCACGGATCACGTTTTCACCGACGGCGGCCTGGAAGCGCACGACATCGACGCCATCCGTCGTCTCTTCGCCGGCAAGGCGGTCGGCGTCGGTTTCAGTGTGGAAGACGACGCCTTCTCGATGACCGGGAAGACGACGCCCGAGGACCTGCGCGACCAACTGCTCCTGATGCGGGCGTATTTCACCCATCCCGGCTACCGCGCCGAAGCCGCGAGCCAACTGCAGCGTTCGCTGGACCAGTTCTACCAGCAGATCCAGACCACGCCCGAGGGTGTGATGCAGGACGAGGTCGCGCGCTTCGTCCACAGCGGCGATTCGCGTTTCGGTTACCCGCCCAAGGAAACCCTTGCCGGCTACACCATGGACGACGTCAAGGCGTGGCTGTCCGAGGCTCTCTCGAGTGGCTACCTGGAAATCTCGGTGGTCGGTGATCTCGATGCCGACACGGTGCTGAAAGAACTGGCCGCCACCTTCGGCAACCTGCCGGAGCGGGAGGCGGAAAAGCCCGCCTACACCGAGGAGCGCCAGGTCGCCTTTCCCCGGAAGGCGGACGCGAAGACCTTCTCCTTCCAGACCACCATTCCCAAGGCGATGTCGCTGGTCTACTGGCCGACGACCGACATCTTCAACATCGAGGAAACCCGCCGCATCGGGATGCTGGGCTCGATCCTCGATGACCGTCTCCGGCTCAAGATACGCGAGGAACTTGGCGACGCCTACAGCCCCTTCGCCCACAACATTCCCAGCGATGCCTTCGAGGACTACGGCTACCTCTTCGCCGCCGTGACGGTGGCGCCCGAGCAGGCCGAGAAGGTGAGCGGGGTCATCAAGGAGATCGGCGCCGAACTGGCCAAGGGCGATACCATCACCGAGGACGAACTCGACCGCGCCAAGAAACCGCAGATCACCCAGATCGAGGAATTCCGCCGCACCAACCGCTACTGGCTCAGCAGCGTGCTGGAGAGCAGCCAGGAATATCCCCAGCGCATCGAGTGGGCGCGGACCTTCGTGCAGGACTACGAATCGATCACCCTGGAGGAAGTCCAGGCCCTGGCGAAGAAATACCTGGGTGAATACGGAGGTCTCAGCGTGATCGTGGCGCCCGAGCCGGGAGCGGGCGATGCCCCCGCGCCCGGGAATTGACAGGGCCGAGCAGGATTTGGTAGCAGGGGACATGTCGAACGTGCCCCCTGATCCCAACGCAAAGAATTCCCCCCAAGCCGTCTGGAGCCTGGTGCTCGGAATTCTCAGCAACACCTGCCTCTGGATCCTCGGATCCATTCCCGCCATCATCCTGGGTATCCTGGCGATCAAGAAGATCGACCAGTCCCAGGGAAGGGTGACCGGTCGAGGCCTGGCGATCGCCGGGATCGTGACGGGTTCGGTGGGGGTGATCGTGGGACTCTTCGTGCCGATCACCATCATGGCGGTGAGTACAGTCCCGACGGTCACGAAGATCCAGAAAAAAGCCAACATCGCTCGCCAGGTGTCCTCAGTGCGTCAACTGATGCTGGGTTGCCGAGCGTGGGCAGCGGACAATGACGGGAAGTTTCCGCCCAACCTGGAAGCGCTCTTGGAAGAAGGGTATCTGGATGATCCTTCCCTGCTAATGTGGGCGGTCAGTCCCGGTGCTCCGGGGGAACCGTACCGCTATCGAGCGGGACTCGTGGATACCGGCGATCCGCAAACCGTGGTGATCGCGGCGCCGGGAGCAATCGATGGCGAGGTCATCGTGGGATACTTGGATGGCCATGTTGAGACAGTGTCGGAAGTGGAATTTCAGTGGCCCGAGTAAGGCTCCGCGTCTTGGCCGTTTCTTGGAGGAGACGCGCCGAGGCGTGGGCGGCACCGCGAGTTTGAAAGACCGCGATCCGGGGTGTAAACTTGCGCTCCGCGAGAAAGAGTCCCGCAACTGGAGAGGTGGCAGAGTGGTCGATCGCGCCGGTCTTGAAAACCGGAGAGCCGCAAGGTTCCGTGGGTTCGAATCCCACC
>JAUIGT010000628.1 GCA_030432615.1 Verrucomicrobiia bacterium | reverse complement strand
CACCTGGCGCGTCCCGAGCAGGTCGGCTACGATCGGCGTCGCGTGCGTGATGGCGTCGTTCTCGCCCTTCCAGAGCAGGTCGCCACTGTTCTTGTCGAACGCCAGGAGCGACTGGCCGCGACCGCCCCCGGCCACGAAAACGCGGTCGCCATCGATCACCGGCGAGGCGGCGTTCTGCCACTTGATGTTCTTGGCGCCGTGTTTCTTCTCGAGATCGACCGACCAGGCCTGCTCGCCGTCGGCGGCGTTGAGCGCGTAAAGGCGCAGATGGGAATCCAGCACGTAGACCTTGTCGCCGGACACCACGGGAGTCGAACGAGGCCCGTCGCCCCCGTCGTTGTCCTTGGTTCCCGCCTTGCCACCACCATCGTACTGGCCGCCGATCCAGAGCGGCGCGGCCCAGGTTTCCTCCCCGGTGGCGGCGTCGAGCGCCAGGCAGACCTCCATCGGGTTCCCGTCGATCTCGCGAATCACGATGGTGTAGGCCCTGCCGTCGGCGACGGAGAACGAACTGAACCCGAGGTTGGTCTCCACTTTCCAGACCGCCTGGCTGGGCACCACCTTCTTCGGCAGCGTTTCCGGGGAAGTGCCGTCGCCATCGGGACCGCGATAGGCCGGCCAATCGGCGGCGTGGACGGAAAATCCGGCGGACAGCGTCAGCGCGGCGAGGAGGGAATAGCGGAAGGTGTTCATGGGATTCGGACGGGATGAGAATGGGGAGGGAACGAAAAGGCGTCGCGGAAAGTAGATTTTCCCGGTGACCGGTCAAGATCCAATCGGTTACCTTGGCGGCACGCATGCGCGGATTTTCTGGAGAACGCGAAACCTGGCGCCAGTTCGCCATCGGCCTGGCGGTGATGCTGCCCTGGCCGGTGATCGCGGCGGTGGCGCAGGGACTGGAGGATCCGTTCGACTACGTCATCTACCTGGTCGGCATGTTCTGGAGCCTGCTCTGGGATCCCGTGGCGGAGATCCAGGCGAAGCTCCCGTCGGGGCTGGAGCCCTTCTTCACTTACGGATTGCTCGTCGCCCTGCTGCTCGTCTGGCTCGCGGTGGCGGCGCTTCCTCTCTTCGGACACTGGCCTCGGAGACACGTCGTCGGGCTGTGGGCGCTGCAATTCGGTTACGCCGGAGCCCAGGCGCTGTCGGGCTTCTTCTACGTCCAGACCTTCATCCTCCCGGCGAAATGAACGAACCCGAATCGATCCCCCGACCGGCGCCGTTTCCCTTTGCTCCGCCCAGTCGGCGAATGCAGATCGCGCTGGGATTGATCACCATGGGATTCTGGCTGGCCGTCATCTACGCCATCATCCAGGATCACTCCAGCGCCAGAGTCGTGCCCATGGTTGTCAAACTGGCCCTCTCCGCCACCGGCTTCTACTTCTGGATGTTCACCTGGGAAATCAACGGACAGATGCTGGTGGAAATCCTTTTCTACGTGACGAAAGGAAGTCTTCTCGGAGTGGTCCTCGGTTTCGCGGGCCTGAGCATGATGGCGGCTTGCTGGTTGATGATCCTGCTCCTGCCCGCCTACACCGATTGGCGCCATCGCCCGTGGCTGCTGCTGATCCTCCAGAACACCTACGCCATCGCCCAGGGCATCGGGGCCTGGATGTTCCTGGAGAAAATCTGAGCAAACGCGTCAGGCCGACTTCTCCGCCAGCGCCAGGAACTCGCCGAACACCTCCCCGGTCGTCCGCGCCATGGCCTCGCGCCCGCATTCGGAGACGACCCAGTCGTGGCCCGCTTTCCCGAGACGTTCGCGGTTCTCTCGATCGGAGAGCAGGTTTGCGAGAGCGTCGGCGAGCGCTTTCGGATCCTCCTTCGGCACCAGTTCGCCTCCGCCGCTGGCCTCGATCATTTCCGGAAAGGCCCCGTGATCGGTCGCGATCACCGGCACACCGCAGGCCATGGCCTCGAGGGCGTAGATGCCCTTCGGTTCCACGAAGCGGGCGGGAACGGAGAAAACGTCGAGGTCGCGGAAGAAGTCTACCTTGCCCGCCATGTCGGGCGACCCGACAGGGTGGAATCGGGGACTCAACCCTCTTTGGTCGATCTTCTCGACTTGGCTGTCGTAGAAGGCGCGATCCTTTTCCGAGAGCCAGCCGCCGCAGTGGAATTCGACCTCCTCGAATCCCGGGCGAGCCGCCAGGTCGAGGAAGGCATCGACCATGGTGTCGAACCCCTTTTCCGGACAGAGCCGGGCAAAATAACCGATCACGCGCGGGGCTTCGGCCGATTTCGGATTTTCGGTCCGCTCCCGGGCGACGGTCACGAAATGATCCTCCTCCACCCCGAGCGCGGTGCGACGGAATTTCTTCTCCGGGATGTCGAGCAGCTCGGCCATTCGACGGCGATAGAAATCGTTGAAGACGATGAATCCATCGACCTCGCGCGCGAGCTGGCGCATTTCCGCAAGCACCTCGGAGCGCCAGGGATCGACGAGTTCGTCGAGAAAGACATCGTCGCCCTGCAGCGTCACCAGGATGGGCACGCCGGGCAGCTCGCGGCGGATGGCGGGCACCGAACCGCCGACCAGCAGGTTGGTCAGGCAGACCAGGTCCGGCTTCATGTCGTGCTTGAGCCAGTGGACGAGCCGGTGCACTTCCTTGCGCTGGTGTCCGTGCTCGCCGCGCACCATGGAGAGGGTCATGCCCCCCAGTTGCTTGGCATCGACACTCATGGCGCGGGAGGCGACCCGGCGGATCAGTTTCGGATTGTCCAGCCAGCGATCGAGAAACTCGGGCAACCAACGGAAGAGCGGGATCTTTTCCTGGAGATACACATTGATGCCCCCGAAGAAGACCTGGTCGATGCTGACATCCTCCTCCTCCGTCCGGATGGGCGTGTAGAGCGGCACGAGGGCCACGTCGAGTCCGCGCTTCCGCAAGCCGGCGGCCACGGCGTTGTCGCGCATGCAACTGCCGCAGAACATCCCCGCCGCGCCGGCGGTGAGGTAGACGATTTTGGGGGAAGTTTTCAGGATTCAGCTCTCAGTTTTCCGCCCGGACTTTCGCACGCAGCCAGAGTGCCGCAAGGATCACGAAAATCGCGGCACCGAACCAGCGAACGGGGCCGTGACCGAAGACCACGGTTCCGTTGAAGATCATGAAGGCGAGAAACAGGTGCCACGCCCACCAGAGACTACGGCCCCAACCGTCCGGTTGGATTTTCCCGGTGATCCACCAGCGCCCCGTGTCGAAAATCCAGAGCATGCCGACGAGGTAGTTGAGCCAGAGGCCGAAACCGGTGTCGATTCCCGCCAGGTCGGCTGTCTGGCGGGCAGTCTCCTTCCAGGCCACCGCGTGACTCCAGCCGTAGTGCGCCTCGAACGCCGCGACCACATGGACGAGATAGGCGACAAGGCCGAAGAACCACGCCC
>JAUIGT010000055.1 GCA_030432615.1 Verrucomicrobiia bacterium | reverse complement strand
CACGATCATCTATAAGTAACTTGTGGTGAGCAAATCCCGAGGAGATTCCAAGCCCTTCCCGGACACTCGATGGTCCCTGGTGGTCGAGGTGAACGGAGGCGATTCCGCCACCAAGCGCCGGGCGCTGGAGGACCTCTGCCAGCTCTACTGGAATCCCGTCTTCGCCTTCATCCAGGCCCAGGGCCACTCCGAGCACGACGCCGAGGACCTCACCCAGGGGTTTTTCGAGCATTTCCTCGCCCGGGAGGACTTCGGCAAGACGGATGAATCACGGGGCAAACTCCGCAACTACCTCCTCATCTCGGTGAAGCACTACCTCACCGACCAATACCGAAAAAACGGTGCCGAGAAACGCGGGGGAAAAGCCGTCCACGTCTCGATCGACCAGACCACCGACGATGTTGGGGAATCGCGCCCCGTCCCGCTGCTGGAGCCCGTCGATCCCAACGTCGATCCCGACAAGGTGTTCCGCCAGAAATGGGCCACCTCCATGCTCGAGAGCGTGCTCCAGCAGCTCGAGGCCCGTTACGTCGAGGAAGACCAGGCCCTTCTCTTCGACGCCCTGCGGCCCTTCGTTTCGCTGGATGACGACACCGAGCGACAGGCCGAGATCGCCGAGCGCTTCGGTCTCAGTCCGGGCGCGCTCCGCACCCGCATCCATCGCATGCGCCAGGCTTACGGGAAGCTGTTGCGCGAGGCCATCGCGGAAACGCTCGGTCCGGACGAGGACATCGATGCCGAGTTGCGCGAGTTGCTCAAGGCCTTCGCGTGAAACGCGCGGGCAACAGGGTTGCGTCGCCGACCTGACCCTCCTGGGGTCGATTCGGTTGCGATGCCGGCGTTTTCCCGCTCTATTGGCGCCCGGAAAAACCCATCATCCCTTCCCCAGCCGCCCCGCGTTTCCATGTCCTCGACCTTCGGCCAACTCTTCCGCGTCCACACCTTCGGCGAATCGCACGGAGGCGGTGTCGGCGCCGTGATCGACGGCTGCCCGCCGCGAATTCCGCTCGCCGTCGAAGACATCCAGGTGGACCTCGACAGACGCCGACCGGGGCAGTCGGACATCGTGACCCCGCGCGCCGAGGCCGATCAGGCGGAAATCCTCTCCGGCACCTTCGAGGGCGAGACCCTCGGCACGCCGATCGCCGTGCTGGTGCGCAACAAGGACGCCCGGCCCGAGGCCTACTCGGAAATGGCGGAGAAATACCGGCCCTCGCACGCCGACTACACCTACGACGCCAAGTACGGCATCCGGAACTGGCAGGGGGGCGGTCGCGCCTCCGCCCGGGAAACCATCGGTCGCGTCGCCGCCGCCGCGGTCGCGAAGAAGGTTCTCACCGCCCAGTTCGCGCCCGACCTGGAGATCATCGCCTGGGTGAAATCGATCCGCGACCTCGAGGCAAGTGTCGATCCCGACACCGTCAGCTTCGACCAGGTGGAATCCAACATCGTCCGCACCGGCGATCCCGAGGCCGTCGAGCCGATGATCGAGCTGATCAAGGCCATGCGGGCGGAAGGCAACTCCGTCGGCGGCGTGGTCGAGTGCGTCGTGCGTGGCGCCCCTCCCGGTCTCGGCGCTCCCGTCTTCGACAAGCTGGAAGCGGAACTGGCCAAGGGCATGCTGAGCCTGCCGGCGACCAAGGGATTCGAGATCGGCTCCGGTTTCGGGGGCACCCAGCTGACCGGCCGCGAGCACAACGACCCCTTCTACATGGACGGCGAACGCGTCCGCACGCGGACGAACCGCTCCGGCGGCGTCCAGGGCGGGATCTCCAACGGGGAGAACATCGTCTTCCGCGTCGCCTTCAAGCCGACCGCCACCATCATGACCTCGCAGGAGACCGTTTCCTCCGTCGGCGAGGACACCGAGCTGAAGGGGCGCGGCCGCCACGACCCCTGCGTGCTGCCGCGGGCGGTGCCGATGGTCGAGGCGATGGCCGCGCTCATCCTCTGCGACCACGCCCTGCGCCAACGCGCCCAATGTGGCGAACTGAACTGGGCAGTCGAGGATTGACCTGACGAACGAGATCTGCCATTCGTCCTCCCATGTACGCGGAACACGTTTTCATCCTTTTCGCGATCCTCCTGATCGCCGGTCTCGGGATCCACGCCTGGAAGAACGGCGTGGTCGGCATGCTCTGGGGAATCATCGGCGCCGTGGGCGGCATCCTCGGCGGCGTCGCGCTCTACCACCTACTCATCGCGGGACTCGGGCTCGGTTTCGGCGTCAAGCTGGCCTTGGCCTTCCTGGGCGGGCTGGTGATCTACCTGGTCGTGCGCGCCGTGGCCAAGGCGCTGCTGATGAGCCTCTTCGAGCCCGACGGACCGCTCAGTTTCTTCGCCGACGGATTCGGCGGCTTCCTGGTTTCGTTGGTTCCCAGCCTGCTGACCGTCGCCGTGCTCACCGCCGGCCTGCGGATCGGCGGCACCCTGGTGGACCTGCGACGGTTCGAACTGTTCTCGACCCCGGGACGGGATTTCCTGGCGAAAAATTATCCCGAGCGTCCCCTGGCGGCCCGCTGGCGGGACGGGGTGGAGGAGCTCCCCTACGTCCGCGACGGCCTCGACATCGTGGAACCGATCGGCCGGCCGGCGGAACGAAATCTTGTCGGCCTGCTCATCCTCTGCAAGAAACCCGGCATCAAGCGGCATTTCGCCGAGGACCCGGTGACCCAGCCGATCTTCGAGTCGAGCGCCTTTCAGGACCTCCTCGCCAACGAGGAAATCCAGGACCTCAACCAGAAAGGCGAGCGCCTCGCCCTGCTGCGCCACCCGGAGGTTCGCTCCGCCGCGTTGGACAAGTCGCTGCGCCCCTATCTCCTCGACCTGGAACTGGCAAAACGGGTGGATGAATTCCTCCTCTCCCCCGGTTGGCAGAAACTGCTGGAGAGCTACCAGCGCGACCCGGAAGACAAGGTGGAAGCGCCTTGAAACGAACGACGACTTTTCTGAATCGAAATGGCCAAGGAAGACTACATCGCAACGATCGGGCTGGAAGTGCACGTCCAGCTCAAGACCGAGAGCAAGATGTTCTGCGGCTGTGCCGTGAAATTCGCCGAGCCGCCCAACACCCTCACCTGCCCGACCTGCCTCGGCCTGCCCGGTGCGCTGCCCGTGCTCAACGGCGGCGCCATCGAGCGCACCATCCTCGCCGGCCAGCTGCTCGGCTGCGAGACGCCCGAGGTCGTGAAATGGGACCGGAAGAATTATTTCTATCCGGACATGCCGAAGAACTACCAGATCTCGCAATTCGACCTCCCGCTCTGTCTCGGCGGCGGCGTGCCGCTCTACGACCTGGCCTATCCCAAGGACGCCCAGAAGGACATCGCCAATCCCGGCAAGGTGGTGAAGCTGACCCGCATCCACCTCGAGGAGGACGTGGCGAAATCGACGCACCACAGCAACTTCACCACCATCGATTTCAACCGCGCCGGAACGCCGCTGATGGAGATCGTGTCCGAGCCCGACATCGATTCGCCCGAGGAAGCCTTCGCCTACCTCAACTCGCTGCGGCAGATCCTCATCTACGGCGATCTCTCCGACGCCGACATGGAAAAGGGCCAGATGCGCTGCGACGTGAACATTTCCGTCCGTCCGAAGGACCAGGAGGAACTCGGGGTGAAGATCGAGCTCAAGAACCTCAACTCCGTTTCCGCGGTGCGTCGCTCGCTCCACTACGAGATCGAGCGCCAGATCGAGGCCTGTGAAAACGGGGAAACCCTGATCCAGTCGACCCGGCGCTGGGATGACGACCTCGGCGAGACCTCCGAGATGCGGACCAAGGAGGAGGCCCACGACTACCGCTATTTTCCCGATCCCGACCTGCTCCCGGTGCGCACGCCCGAGCTGCTCGCCAAGGTGCGCGTCAACCTGCCCGAGTTGCCCCACACCAAGGTCGCGCGGTTCGAGAGCGACTACGACATCACCCACTACGACGCCAGCGTCCTCGCCAGCGAACGCGCCCTCGCCGACTTCTACGAGGCCGCGGCCAAGGGAGTGAAGTCACCCAAGAAAGTCGCCAACTGGGTCATCAACAACCTGCTCGCCTTCCTCAACGAGCAGAGCCTGACCATCGAGGAATGTCCGGTCGCACCTGAAAAGATCGGCGCCCTCGTCGATCTGGTGGAAGCCGGCACCATTTCCAACAACCAGGCCAAGGAAGTCTTCGCCGAGCTGCTGGAGAAGCCCGACCAGGACCCGGCGGCAATCGCGAAAGCGAAGGGCTTCGAGCCCGCCGACGCCGGCGAGGTCGAGGCCTTCATCGACCAGGCTATCGAGGCCAACCCGGGCCCCGCCCAGGAAGTCCGCGACGGCAACGAAAAGGCCGCCAACTTCCTCACCGGCCAGGTGATGAAACTCTCCCGCGGCAAGGCGAACCCGAAGGTCGTGACCGAGACGATCCTGAAGAAGCTGCAGGGGTGAGGAGAGAGGAAGAATGGGTTGGAGTCCACGCTTCAGCGTGGTCCCGGAGCCCGAGCCGGAGGCCTCAAAGCTTCTTCGGGTCCACCCCGCCCAGTTTGCAGATCAGGTTGAAGTGCGCCTTTTCCACCGGCGTCACCGAGAGGCGGTTGCCGCGGCGAAGGATGAGCAGCTCGGCCAGCTTCGGCTCCTCGCGCAGCTCGGCGAGGGAGACGAAACGCTCGAAGTCGGCCTTCCAGGCGACGTCCACGAGCAGCCAGCGCGGGTTGTCGGGATCGCTCTTCGGATCGTGGTAGTCGCTCTTCTCATCGAAGGCGGTGGGATCGGGCCTGGCCTCGGAAACGATCTCGACCACGCCGGGAATGCCGGGCTCGGGACAGCTCGAATGATAGAAGAATCCGAGGTCGCCCGGCTTCATGTCGTCGCGCATGAAATTGCGCACCTGGTAGTTGCGCACCCCGTTCCACGGCTCGGTCTTGCCGGGGCGGGACTTGAGGTCGTCGAAGGAAAAAACGTCGGGTTCGGATTTCAGGAGCCAGTAGCGCATGGGAAGAAAATACTGACACCCCGACGCCGGGAGGCAAGGAAAGCCGGGAGCCGTGAATGCTATCGCTTGCTCTTTTCCAGCAGCAGACCCTGGTAGCCGGCCGGGACCACGAGTCGGCCGTCGCGCCGGAAGGCGCAGGCCCCGGGATGGCCAAAGAGCTCGTATTCGCGCAGGAGAACGGGATTCTCCACCTCGGAAATGTCCAGCACCTCGATGCGACGCTCGTGCCGGCTGGCGATGGCGAGACGATCCCCGGCGGCGTTGGAGGTGGGCCGACCGGAAAGGCGATGCCCTTCGATCCCGAAGCTGGGGAGCGACTCGAAATCCCGCAGGTCACCAGGCTCCAGCAGGGAATAGCGGCCGCGCTGCATCACCAGCAGCCGCTCGCCGAGCGCGCAGGCGCCTTCCTTCCAGCTGAACATCCGTTCGTCGGGCGTGTTGCCGATCCATTTCGGCTCCGCCCCGCTCACGTCGTACCAGGCCGGGCCGCTCCGCTGCCAGAAGGCCACGAGGTATTTTCCGCCCCGCATTTCCGGCACCAACTGGTCGCCATAGAAGAGGCCGACCTGGGAATCCTCGAAGACGATCTTCGGATTCGCGGGATCGGAGACATCGGCGATCTGGACCTGGGAACCGCCGCAGTGCAGCAAGGCGAACCGGCCCGGAGGCGGGCACGCCACCTGCTTGACGTTCTTCCCTTTCAACCGAAGCCGGCCGATCTCGGTCAGCCCGAGGTCCGGACCGATCTTGTAGATGCCGAGACCGCCGGCGCTTTCGGCGGCGTAGAGGCGGTCTCCGGACACGGAGACGTGCCAGACCTCGCCCTCGACGGGAATGGTGACGCCGACTGGTTCGAGCGAGTCTTCTCCGAGCCGGATCGCCTGGATGCCCACCGTGCCGCAGGCCGCCCAGGCGAGATCGTCCTCGACCAGGCTCACCGAGCGGACCTGGCCACCGGGCTGATAGCTGAGGAAATCCGGATGGATGGCGGAAGCCACCTCGGGATCGTCCGGGATGACCGGCGCCGCGTCCGGTTCCCGGGTCACCGGCCGCGCCATGCCCGGGGCGGGCGCGACGTAGAGGCCGGAATAGACGCCGGCGACATAGATGACCCCGTCCCCCAGGGCGATCCCTCCGACGGGATCGGGAAGTTCTTTCCATTCAACGATCGGGAGAACGGCGTGGGCGACGATCTTCGGCTGCTCGATGTCGGCGATGTTCACCACGAAGAGGCCGTTCCAGGTGTCCGCCACCACGCAGTGATCGCCGGCCACCCGCGCGGTCCACATGTCGTTGCTGATCTGGTAGGAAGGCGGGAACTTGACCCCGGAAATCCGCTCGGGATTCGTCGGATCGGAGACGTCGAAAATCTCCAGGCCGTGGCCGCGCCCCTGGCGTTCCTTCTCGTCCTTGGCGCGAGAGTGATGCCCGGTCGCGGCGAAACAGAGATCGCCCCGCAGGCAGCCGCCATCCCCGTAGCCGTCGAGCAGGCCCTCGCCCACGATCTTCGGTTCGAGCGGATTGCGTACATCGGCCACCAGCAGTTTCTTCGGCGCCCAGTCGCCGATGTAGAGAAAGCCGTCGCGCGCCCAGCAGGACTGCGCCTCGCCGGTCTTGAGCGTGCCGAGGTGCCTCGGCGTTTTCGGGTCGCCCACGTCGACGATCTCGACGCCGTAGCAGCGGGTGGCCACGAAGGCGACCTCCCCCGACACCCAGATGCCGGTGGCCATCTCGACGGTGTCGTAGTGACTGATGACCTCGGGCCTGGTGTCGTCGGAAACATCGATCAACCAAAGCCCGTCCTGACGCGCGGTGACGTAGGCGATCCCGTCGCGCACGAACAGCTGGCGGGTGTTTCCCAGGCCGGAAACACTACCCAGCATCCTCGGCTCAGCCGGACGGGAAATGTCGAGCACGTGGAAATCGCCCGCGCCGGTGGCGTAGAGCCGATCGCCACGAACTTCCACCGCCTGGCAGCGCCTCACCTCCGGAACGGGGATGAGGTCGAGCGTGGGGCCGTATTCCGCTTCCGGATGGGCCGCGAAGCCGGGAAGGACTCCGGTCACGAAGAAGGCGGCGGCCAGGGACAGGAGTCCCGTTCGTTTTCGGTCAGGAATGTTCATGTCGTCGGCACGTCACTCCTCCGAGGTTCGCGCCGACGACCTCCCCGCTCAACCGCGGATTCCCGTCACCGGGCTCACCCTTGCGATGCGGGCGAACGCCGGCGTCCGCCCCGGCGGCGCGGGCTCCGCCTCGAGCGCTGATCGCGATCGACCGGCCGGGAATCGCGCGAGGACGATTCCCCGTCCTTGCTCCGACCACCCCGTCCGCCCCCGCGGCTGCGATTTCCACCGCGCCCACCCTGTCCACCTCGCGCCTGCACCGGCTCGGCTCCGTCGGAGGCTTCGAAATGGAACCCGTCGATCTGCTTTCGCGGAATCTCGCGCTTGAGCAGCTTCTCGATGTCGCGCAGGAGCCCCTTCTCGTCGGCGCTCACCAGGGCATGGGCCGCCCCCTCCTCGCCGGCGCGGCCGGTGCGACCGATGCGGTGGACGTAGTCCTCGGGAACATTGGGCAGCTCGTAGTTGACCACGTGGGGCAGGCGGCTGATGTCGAGCCCGCGCGAGGCCACGTCGGTGGCCACGAGGACGCGGATCCTGCCCGCCTTGAAATCGGCCAGCGCCTTGGTGCGGGCATTCTGACTCTTGTTGCCGTGAATGGCACTGGAGGTGATGCCATCCTGGTCGAGCTGCTTGGCCAGGCGATTGGCGCCGTGCTTGGTGCGGGTGAAGACCAGCACCTGGCTCCAGTCGCCTTCCCGGATCAGGTGGGAAAGCAGGGCGCGCTTGCGGGCCTTCGCCACCGGGTGCACCACCTGTTCGACGGTTTCCGCGGCGGTGTTGCGGCGGGCCACCTCGACCAGGACGGGATCGTGGAGGAGGCCGTCGGCCAGTTTCTTGATCTCGTCGGAGTAGGTGGCGGAAAAGAGCAGGTTCTGCCGCCGCTGCGGGAGCAGCTTCAGGACCCGGCGGATGTCGTGGATGAACCCCATGTCGAGCATGCGGTCGGCCTCGTCGAGGACGAGGATTTCGACATGGGAGAGGTCGATGGTACCCTGTTCCGCGTGATCGAGCAGGCGACCGGGCGTGGCCACCAGGATGTCGATCCCCGCCCGCAGGCGGCTGATCTGCGGACGAATGCCGACGCCGCCAAAGATGACGGTGGAGTGGAGATCCAGTCCCCGTCCGTAGGCGACCACGCTGTCACCGACCTGGGCGGCCAGCTCGCGGGTCGGGGTCAGGACGAGGGCCCGGGGATGGCGCAGCCGTCTGCCGGAATGCCCCGCGAGTCGCTGCAGGAGCGGCAGGGTGAAGGCGGCCGTTTTCCCGGTGCCGGTCTGGGAACCTCCGAGGAGATCGCGTCCCTCGAGGATGGCGGGAATGGCTTTCGCCTGGATGGGGGTGGGTTGCGTGTAGCCTTTGGCGGCCACCGCTTGGACGAGTTCGGCGCGCAGGCCGAGTTCTTGGAATGACATGAAGTAGGTTTGTTCTTGGTATCGGGGACCGGCGAACGGAGAGAGGCCGCGAACCCGCCGCGGAGCGGACAGGTTTACGGGTAGGAAGCGCTTCCGCACCGGACCAGACCACGAGAAAAACCGTGCCTGGAGATCCGGAATCGCCTCGCCCGGCAGCAGCCGAGCGGTTCATTCGCCGGGGTGTTTCACGGGATGACATGCGAAGAGTCGTCAGTCCCTTCCCCCGATCGGTGGGGCGCCGTTCGAATCGAAACTTTCGCTCGAGGAACGCCCGGGCCCGGCACTGGTGATGCCGCGGCGTGACGGTCGGACAGAACGGGCGAAGCGGCCGACTGTCAAGACGCATTCACCCGAAGTCCGAATTACTGTCCCGAGCTCGTGCCCGCGTCAAGAGGTCGCCGCGGGGTTCGGCAGGTCCGGTGGCGCGGTCGGCCCACCCGGCTTCCGCTTTGAGGGACGAGCCTGCCTCATCACTTCGGCCCAATCCGTTTTCGCGGTGAATGCCATCAGCAGCGCCAGGGTGATGATCGCGCCGATGGTGATCGTGATCCCGGTCATCCCGTCGAAGAAGAAGCTGTAGCTGAAGAGGACCATGTAGGCGAACTGGGCCACGGTCGCGATGCGCGCGAACCTCATTCCCGCCACGGCCACGAGATAGCCGGTCACGAGAACCAGCGAGACCGAGGCCGCGATCGCGAAGGCCAGCATCACCGGCAGGAGATCGACGAGGTAGGCGAAGAGCAACTGGAAGGCGAAGCAGCCCGCCGCGAGAAGGAAGTAGTTCATCGGGTGCAGGTTCACTCCCTGGATCGATCCAATGATGAGCAGCACCGCGAAGAAGAAGACCAGGGAAACGGGAGCGAAGAAGGTGATCCGCGCCGCCACCGGGCCGGGATTCGTCACCGCCGGCATCTCCATGGCGATGGCTTTCGCGCCGATCACGTCGGTGTAGCTCCAGGTCAGGGACCAACCGCCTTCCCCCTCGAGTTTCTCCCGCGAGGTCGGCGATTCCGATCCGGCGGGAATGTCGATCTCTTCGAAATTCGTGTTCATGACCAGGTCGACATTCCTCACCCGCGAGGCGCTGCCGAAGGAGTAGCTCCAGCGATCCATCCCCGCGGCCGTGTAGGCCAGTTTCACGGGGATCTCCGCCCCCGGCTCGAGGATGACGGCCTCGGTGATCTCCCCGTTCTCCGGCGACTTGCCGGTGGTCTTTTCGCCAAGCTGGAAAGTGAAGCGATCGAAGCGGATGTCCTTGGCGGGAAAGGCGAAGGACACGTAGATCGTCTGCGAGATCGGCGTGGGATTGCGGAGCAGGTACTCTCCGGAGAAATCGACCATGTAGGTGCGATACCAGAGCAGCCCCTTCTTCTTGGGGTCCGATTTCAGGTCGACCTCGATGCGGGAAGTCTCGGGCTGGATCGCCCGCTGGGTGCGGGCCGCCGTCGGCGAAATGTAGAAGGCGCGCGGATGGAGCTGGGCCATGGGTTGGCCCCAATTTCCGGCGACGGTCTCGCTCAGCCGCGCATCGGCGGTCTGGGTGCGAACGGTGAGAGCGCCTCCGAGAATGAACCAGGCGACGCCGGTGCAGGCGACGATGAGGGCGATGGCGAACAGGCGGAGTGGAGTCATGGGATCAGGAGTGAGGATTTGGGAAATCGGTTTCGCGGCGGGACGGAAAGTTCAGTTCAGGTCCTTTCGCTGGTAGTAGAGTTCGACGGCGGGCCGTTCCCCGCGGCAGAGTTCCTTCTTCAGGAGAATTCCCCGGGTCTCCTTGCCCGGAGCGATCTGCACGTTTCCTTCCACGGCCGTGGCCTCGTAGCGTTCCGGAATCTGCAGCTCCCAATCGAGCCGATGAATGAAGAGGTCGGTCTGCGGCAGTTCGAGATCGACGCGTCCCGAGACGGGATCGAGCGGATCGGACCGGAGGGCGTAGCAGAGGTGGACGGTGGTCCCCTGTCCCGATTCTTCTCCCTCCCCGCCCCCGAGCGGGCGGGGAGCGGAAAGCCGGAACTCGATCTCGTCGTCGCTCCGCCGGATCGGTCGGGCGGACGCGTCGTTGACCTCGCAGGTCAGGATCTGCTCGGCGGAAGGCAGCAGCAATTTCCAGCTCAGCGGTGCGGCGTGATGGACGACATAGTCCGCCATCACCAGGGTCGATCCATCGGCGACCAGCCGCGTCTCGAAGCTCGCCTGCGAAATCGTGGCCTGGGCCGTCTCCATTCTCGGGAGCCAGGTCGCGGCCAGGGCGATCGGCGCCGTCCCGCGCACCTCGGCGCTCAGGCTTTCGGCTCCTCCCAGCTGCGCCTGGAGCCATTTCGGCAGGCGTTGCGCCTCCACCGTGGCGGCGAGATCCGGGTGGGTCAGTTCGAGTCCCTCGACCGGGACGAGCGCGAACAGGGTCCGGGAATCATCTTCCGCGGCGTCGGCTTCGGGTTCCCCGGAAAAGCGGGCGACCGGCGGCGCCAGGGTCCAGGATTCCGCGAGGGGTGACTGGGGAATCTCCCAACTCACCAGGAGCGAACGATCCAGCACATCCCTCGTCTGCCAGTGGATCCGCGCCACGCGCCCGTCCTCCTCGCGGGCGCCGAGAGTCCAATCCCGGAGGTCATCGCCCTCGATCTCGACCCGCGATACCTGGGGAGGAAAAGCCAACGCCATCGACAGTCCGGAGCCGGACGACGCCTGCGCCTGGATCCGGACCTGGTGAAAGAGGCGCCCGTCCTCGTAGCGAACCGCGACCTGGCTGTGCAAAGTCCACCGGCTCTCGGAGATGGGAGCGTCCGGGACGGCCTCGGTCCGTTCCTCGAGAACGAGCCGCAGTTCCTCGCCGTCGCCCGGCAGGTGAAACACCAGGTCGCCCGAAGCCTCGTCCCTCTTTCCCGGAACTCCCTCGATCTGCAGCGTGCGATCGTCCGGCAAGCCGGAAACGCGAAGCTCGTTGCGCGTCGCCGGCGCGGGAAGAAATTCGAACCCGTTGCCCCGGGACCAATCCTCGCGGGGCGGCACCGTCAGCACCAGGCGCGACGAGAAAACGCCCGTGCCGTTGGCGAGCAGGGAAACGCGTTGCCCCTCGGAGAGCACCACCGAGACGCCCTTGTCGGAATCCTCGGAGACGATCCGCGCCCCTCCGCCGAACAGCGGAACCGAATGCCATCCCTCGGCGAATCCCCGCGCCTCGAACGAGGCGGAAAAGGCGGGACTCAGCGTCGAGAAATCGAGCCGATATTCCGCCGCCGTGAGCACGGCCGCGACGGGCGGTGGAGTCTCCGACCGATCACCATTCGCATCCGCCCGATCCAGCAGGGACTTCAGTTCCGCGTAGGGAATCGTGACCTGGGCGTTCCCCAGGGAATTTTCCTCGCCCCGGAGCGGGAGCGGAACGAGAGCGAGCAGGGCCCATGACAACAACGAGAACATCTTCATGATCCGGAGATTCGCCTCCCCGTGTGATCGCCCGATGAAGGTTTCGTGAAAAGTCTGTGAAAACGGACCGGCCGGAACAGGGTGGGATGAGAACATGGGGAGACTACGAAGCCCACGAACCCGCTTTTTCACGGATCTGGAAAACGACCATAAGTAAGCGAATTGCTCTCTTCGGATTCCCCCGTGGAGACGGGCTGAGCCGAATGAGGTTGACGAAATTCCAGACTTCACCCATGAAGCCGGAGCATTTCCTGTCCGCCATGAAACTCCCGCTGACCGCCTGCCTTCTTCTCTCGTTCTCCGCCTTGGTGACGAAGGCCGACAACGATCTGCCGCCCTTCACCGGAGGCGCCCCGATCACGGTCGATGATGAGAAGGCGGTTCCCCACATCGCTCCGCCCGCGCATTGGGATCGCTACCTCATCCAGGTCTGGCAATACCGCACCGAGGTCCGTCGCGATCTCGATCAATACCGGGCGGCGGGACTGGCGGCCTTCCACATCGACCGCGGCTGGAAGCAGGACGATCTCGTGACCTTCGCCCGGGAACACGACCTGCCCTACTACGTCGATCACGCGGCCGACAAGGGACTACTGCACCTCACCGAGCGCACCGGCGTGAACGAAATCCTCAACCGCGCCGAGTTGCTTCCGCGACCGGTTTCGCTGAGCGATCCGGAAGTGATCGCCACGCTGAAGGATCATCTAACCAAGAATATTTCCACAACGAAGGCCGGACCGGTGCTGGCCTATTCCTTCGATGACGAGATTTCCCTCGGCTCTTTCAACTCCCCTGCCGAGGTCGATGATTCGCCGGCCACGGTGGCGCTCTACCGGGAATGGCTGGAACGGAAATACGGCACCGTCGAGAACCTCAACGCCTCGTGGGGAAGCCCGCACGCGTCCTTCGCCGAATGCCAACCGCTTTCCTTCGAGCAAGTGCGCGTTCGGCATCAGGCGCCGCCGTTTTCCCAGTGGCGGCTCGCGCCGTGGATGGACTGGCGCGCCTTCATGGACGCGCATTTCGCCGACGTCCTCGCGGACCTGACCCTGTTTACCAACGGACTGGACCCTGTTGTCCCGGCGGGATTCGTGGGCGCCCAGCAGCCCTCGGCCTACGGCGGCTACGACTACGAACGGCTGGCGCGCGCGGTGCAGTTTCTCGAGGCCTACGACATCGACGGGACCAACGAGATCCTGCGATCGTTCTGGTCGTGGCCGGACGCGCGTCCCCGGGTGCAGACCTGGTTCAGCCGGGGAAACGCGAAACTCGACCGCTGGTTTCACGGCTACTACTTCCTCCACGGCAACCGCGGCGCCATCGCCTGGCCGGACACGCGCGCACACGGCCCCTGGTTCGGCGAAAACGGCCCCGCGCCTTTCCTGGTGGAGAATCGTGCTTTCTTCGAGGAACTGCAGGGAGACCTCTCGCGAAAACTCTTCGCCAGCGAAGCGCGGTTCGAGACCGATCCGATCGCCGTCTTCTATTCCATGCCTTCGATCCGGGCCTCCTGGGTCACCGATGTCGTGCCGCATGGCAGGACCTGGCCGCGGCGCTCCAGTTCCCTGGACAACGCCTGCCAGTCGGCGGGGAAGAACCGGATCGCGTGGTACAAGCTGCTGGAGGATTGCGGCTACCAGTACCAGGTGGTCAGCAACGCGCAGGTCGAAGCCGGTGCGCTGATCGACCAGGGCTACCGCGTTCTCGTTCTCAACCGGGCGCTCTGCCTTTCCGACGCGGAAGCCGAGGCGATCCGGCGCTTCGTCGAGGCGGGCGGAACCGTCCTCGCCGACCACTGGTGCGGGCTCCTCGACGGCAACGGCAACGGTCGTCCGCGCGGGGCGCTCGACGACCTCTTCGGCATCGAGCGCGGCGAGAATGAAACCTACTTCGGCGGCGGCGACCAGGTCTGGGAGATCAACGGGGAAAAGTATCAGCGGCCCTACCTGGAGCGACTGGAGTACGACGGCGCCCCGCGTCACGAAGGCATCGTCCGACCGGAGCGCGATCGCGAATCGCTTGTCGCGAAGGCGACGGGAAAAGGCCACGCCGTTTACCTGAATCTCTCCCCGGTGGCCTACTTCGACCACGCGGTTCGGTTCGGGAACGAAGGCGACGCCTGGAGAGGCATCGTCAAAGGCGAGATGGAACGGGCCGGGGTCGTTCCCGGCATCACCGCGCGAGCCACCCACGACGGTGAGCCCTTCATTCCCGTCGAAGTGATTCGCTGGAACCTCGGCAAGGAGCGGCAGCTGGTCGGCGTGGTCATGAATCCCTCGCGGCAGGGTTCCATCGACAGTATCGGCGAGATCGGGGAGACCATCGCCGGAGAGCTGAGCCTGACGCTCGATCATCGCGGCGCCTGGCGGAACGCGGTGAACCTGCGCACCGCCGAGACGATCCCGGACGGTCCCGCCATTCAGCTGCCCTGGGATCCGTTCGAGATGGTGGTGATCGAGTGTGATCGGTGAGGCTGGCCCGCTGACTCCATTCGGCTCGCTCAGTCAGGTGAGCGGTCGCTACGCGACGCCAACTCCGCCCCTCCCAAATTCCAGGCGTTGAAACGCCTAGCTACCTTTGCCTTGTCGCTCCGCGACAGCGATTCCGCCCATCTCCCCGCTACCGGCCTGCGGGTCGCTATCCGCGATCAGCCTGTGGGTCGCTCCCCGCGACCAGCCCGCCGATCGCTGTCCGCAATCAGCCCGCCAGTCGATGTCCGTGACCAGCCAGCGGGTCGCGAAGCGACCATGCATGGTAGCCGTGGGTTTCAACCCACGGAACCCATCGGACCGGAATCGGCGTCGCGTCGCGACCGCTCACCTCGGCATTACCGCCGAGACTCACCCCCGCTCCTTCGCCACCTCCCAGGCCGCGTCCATTTCCTCCAGGGTCGCCTCTTCCAGCGTTTTTCCCGCCTCCTGCAACGCCTCCTCCACCTGGCGAAACCGTTTCACAAATTTCCCGTTGGCGTGGTGAAGCAGCAGCTCGGCCTCGAGGTTCTGCTTTCGCGCGAGATTCACCACCGCGAACAACAGGTCGCCGATCTCGTCGGCGATGCGGTCGGCATCCCCGCTCTCGATGGCCTCGGCCACCTCGTCGGTTTCCTCGCGGATTTTTCCCAGCACCGGCGCCAGGTCGCCATCGGGCCAGTCGAAGCCCACCTTGGCGACGCGCTTCTGGATCTTGGTCGCGGCCATCAGGGCGGGAAGGCCGTCGTTGGCTTTCTTCACGTAGGGCTCGAGTTTTTCCGAGACGGAAGTCTGCCCTCCTTTCTCGGCCTGCTTGATCTGGTCCCACTGGCGCAGTACGTGATCGGCGTCCTCGACCTCGGCCTCGCCGAAGACGTGCGGGTGACGGCGGATGAGCTTGTCACCGATGGCGGAGGCGATGGCGTCCAGGTCGAAGGCGCCGCTTTCCGAGGCGATCTCGGCATGAAAGACCGGCTGCAGCAGCAGGTCGCCCAGTTCATCGACGATGGCGTCCCGATCGCCCGAGCGCACCGCTTCCGCAACTTCGTAGGCTTCCTCGATGAGATGCGGCAACAGCGACTCGTGCGTCTGCTCGGCGTCCCAGGGGCAGCCGCCCGGCGCCCGCAATCGATGCATGATGGCGCGCAACCGATCGACGGGCGGGAGGTGATCGAACTCGTCGGCGGAGCCGAAGGCGGGAGCGTTCTCGGACATGGCGGACCCTCCGGGAGAGGCGCTTCGCTTTCCAGTGAAAATCCCGCCACCCGACCTTTCTCCGCAACTCGATGGCCGGGACCGCGTTGTATCTCCCGAATGTAGGAAAGGCGGCCCGACGCCGCATCGCCCCCGAAACCTCTCCCTGATTCGATCATGAAAAAACCCACCCACCTCCTCCTGGCCCTGGTCGCGAGCGTTGCTCTCGCCCAACCGGCGCTGGCCGAAGACAAGGACAACGCCGCCGCCAAGGACACCGACAAAGCCAAGCCGGAAGCGAAGGCCAAGGCCGACCCGCCGGAAACGAAACCCAAACCGGCACCCGCGAAACCGGCGGCGGAAACCAAACCGAAACCCCGACCCGCTCCCGGGAACGCCGAGGCAACCCGCCGGCCCGGTCCCGGTCACGGCCCTGGTCACCCGGAAGCCGCCCGTTTCCGCGAGCAGATGCAGAACCGCATGAGGGAAGTCCAGGAACTTCGCCAGGCCGGCAAGCACGAGGAAGCCGAGAAGAAGATCGCCGAGGCCAAGCAACAGATGGAAACCATGCGGGAACGGTTCGGCGGAGGAGACGGACCTCGCGGGCCCCGTGGCCCCGGCGGTCCTCCCCCGTTCGCCCAGGGCGGCCCGAAACACCCGCCGATGGAGAAGCCGGCTCCGCCCGCCGGTGATCAACAGAAAGGCCCGAAGCCGAGCGAGGAAAAGAAGACGGCCGAGGACGCCAAGCCGGATCATCGCCCCGGTCCTCCCAGCCCGGAAAAGGTCGCCGCCTTCCGCCAGGAGATCCGGTCCCGGATGGAAGCGGTCCAGAAGCTGCGCCGAGAGGGCAAGCACGAGGAAGCCGAAAAGAAGATGGCCGAGATGCGCCAGCACCTCGACAAGCTCCGCGCCGAACATGGCATTCCCCAGGGTCACGGCGGTCCCCCCTGGTTGGCGAAGCGCGGTCCCGGCGTCGGCCAGGATCGCGAGGAGGGAGCCAGGCCCGAACGGCCCGGTCATCCCGGCGCCAAGCGCCACCCCGGCAAGCGGGGATCGAAGGCGGCGGCGACCGCCACCCAGCGCCGTGCCCACTTCGGACCTCGTGCCCGAATGATGATGATGAGAATGCAGATGCAGCGCCAGGCTCGCTGGGCCGCCGCGGCGAGAGGATTTGCCGGAGGACCCGGCCCGCGCTTCCACGCCGCTCCCTTCGCGCCTCCGCGTCCGGGATTCGCCCCGCCCCGCGGCCCGATGCGTCCGCCGATGGCCTTCCGGCCCGGTTTCGGTGCGGCACCGCGCATGGGCTTCCAGCGTCCCGCCCCCTTCCTGAAACAGCGCGGCCATCGCCCCGGCGGACCCGCCTTCCATCATGAAGGGAGCCGCCAAGGCCCCAAGGCGCGCCCGCACCACCCCGGAAAGAGCAAACCCGGCAAGGAACACGCCGGGAAGAAAAAGGGCGCCGGCCAAAAGCCCGCCAAGGACGGGGCCTGCGAGAACTGCGAGAGCGGTTCCGCGAAGGAATCCTGATCAGTCTCCCCTTTTCTACTCCCGAACCGACCACCAGGGACGCGGCTCCGCCCAAGGGCCCGTCCCTGTTTCGTTTCCCGGCTTCCCCCCTTCGTTTCCTCTTGCTTCGGGTTGGAAATCTCCCGATTTGCGGCCAAGGTGGCGTTCGGTGTCTCCCCGCGTCGGCGTGCCGACCGGTTCGGATCCCGTTGTTTCGTTTCGTTTCACCCCTGCAAGCACGCAAGCACCCCGATTTCCTGTCATGATCATCCAACCGAAAATCCGCGGCTTCATCTGCACCACCGCTCACCCCGACGGCTGCGCCGCCAACGTGCGCGAGCAGATCGACTACGTGAAATCGCAGCCCGCCCTCGCCAACCCGCCGAAGAAGGTGCTCGTGATCGGCGCCTCCACCGGCTACGGCCTCGCCTCGCGCATCGTCCCGGCCTTCGGCGGCGGCGCTGCGACGATCGGTGTGTTCTTCGAGAAACCCGGCCAGGAAAACAAGACCGGCAGCGCCGGCTGGTACAATTCGATCGCCTTCGAAGAAGCCGCGCACGAAGCCGGGCTCTACGCCAAGAGCTTCAACGGCGACGCCTTTTCCAACGAGATGAAGCAGCAGGTCATCGACACCATCAAGGCCGACCTCGGCCAGGTCGATTGCGTCGTCTACAGCCTCGCCAGCCCGCGCCGAACCGATCCCGCGACCGGGGACGTCTACAAGTCCGTCCTCAAGCCCATCGGCGAACCCTATTCTCAGAAGAACCTCAACACCGACAAGGGCGAGGTCGACTCCGTCACCATCGAACCCGCCAGCGAGGAGGAAATCGTCAACACCGTCAAGGTCATGGGCGGCGAGGACTGGGAACTGTGGATCGACGCCCTCTCCGAAGCCGACGTGCTCGCCGACGGCGCCACCACCGTCGCCTACTCCTACATCGGCCCCGACCTGACCTGGAAGATCTACACCGAGGGCACCATCGGCATGGCCAAGAAGCACCTCGAGGACAGCGCCGCCCGGATGAACGAGCGCTTCGGCGTCGGCACCGCCTACGTGTCCGTCAACAAGGCCCTCGTCACCCAGGCCAGCTCCGCCATTCCCGTGGTCCCGCTCTACATTTCCCTGCTCTACCAAGTGATGAAGGAAAAGGGCAACCACGAGGGCTGCATCGAGCAGATCGAACGCCTTTTCGCCGACCACCTCGCCACCGAGGGCGGTCCGTCGCAACTGGACGAGAACGGCCGCATCCGCATCGACGACTGGGAAATGCAGGACGACGTCCAGGCCGCCGTCGCCGAGCTGTGGGAAAAGGTGAACACCGAAAACCTCAACGACATTTCCGACTTCGCCGGCTACCAGAGCGAGTTCCTGCGCCTCTTCGGCTTCGGTCTCGAAGGCGTCGATTACGAGGCCGACACCGATCCGAATCGCAGGCTGCCTTCGGCGTAAGTCCATCGACTCCCCGCCATGAGATGGCTCCGTGACAACTTGGTCTGGGCGGTGCGCGGGGTCGTCGCGGTGGTGCGGACGCAGCTGAGCGCGCGCATCCAGCTGGCGGTGGCGGTTTTCGTGATTGGCGCGGGATTTTTCTTCGGGATCGATCGGGGCGAGTGGCTGGCGG
>JAUIGT010000627.1 GCA_030432615.1 Verrucomicrobiia bacterium | reverse complement strand
CAAAAAGAACAGCACGGGTGCCGCAACAGAAGTTTTTACAAGTGAAGAATGGGAAGGCAAATCTGAGGATGTGCAAAAGTTTCTGGCCACCCAACCAGGCTTCTATTTAAAACAGTCCGGTGGCCAAGGAGGCTTTAACCAGATTTCTTGGCGCGGAATGAGCTCAAATTACTTTTGGGTGGAATTCAAAAAAATCCCCCTCAACAGCGCAGACGGCTCCTCAGTCGAGCTTTTTGGGGCATCCTCGGTCATGACGATGATGGGGGGAAGAAGAGACAGGGAGAACGGAGGGGCTACGACCCGGTCATAGCACCTCTCCCGCCAAGTCCGACAACGGTTTCTCCAGAAACGCGGTGGCCTACCCGTGACAGTTTCGCGGGAGCTTGAAAAGAGCAAAGCCGCCCTGGCGGAAAAAATCGGGCTCTCCCGGCTCGTGGCCGGCGAAAAAAGTGGCCGGATGGCGCTGCATCCCTTTGATTGAATCTCCCATGCGAATCTCCATTCCGGTCCTTCTCCTCCCGATCGCGCTCCTCGGCTTCGCCGCCATTTCCGAACGGGTTGCCGCCTCCGAAATCCTCTGGAGCCAGTATTGCCAGCACCAGGGAAAGATGAAGCTGCTGGTTCACCTCGACGCAGATCCCACCGCGGATGCCGATACCGAATTCGCTCCGGTGAAACTGTGGCTCCGCGAGAACCGTGCCGACGATTGGAAACTCGCCCAGACTCAGCCGGTCGATCGACTCACCGCCACCGCCCTCTTCACCCTCGAATCCTGGCCGCGCCACCGGCGGGTCTTCTTCCGGGTGACTTGGGACGATTCGAGTTGGGAAGGCACTTTCCGGGCCGAACCCGAGGGAGGCTCGGTCCTGAAAATGGCCGGCCTCTCGTGCCACAAGGACATCGGCTGGCCATGGACGGAAGCCATCGCCGAGGTCATCGACCACGATCCCGACCTCGTCTTCTTCTCCGGCGACCAGATCTACGAGAACGACTACGGCAGCCCCATGTTCCGCGCCCGGACCGCCGAGGAAGTCCCGAAGGGCATGAAGAACTACCTCGAGAAATACCGCAAATTCGGCGAAGCCTTTCGCGAGTTGATGCGGGATCGGCCCACCATCATGATCACCGACGATCACGATGTCTTCGCCAACGATCTCTGGGGTCGCGGCGGCGTGCGCATGGAGGGCAAACGCACCACCGGTGGCTATCCCACTCATCCCGCCTGGGTCAACGCCGCCGAGTTCACCCAGGTCGGCCACCTCCCCGATCCGGTCAACCCGGGCCCGCACGGCGACGGCATCCTCGCCTACTACACCGCCCTCGAATACGGCGGCGTCCGCTTCGCCATTCTCGAGGACCGGAAATTCAAGAGCGCTCCGTCCGAGGTCATCACCGAACTCATCGCCCCTCCCGGTTTCGAGTTTCCCAAGGAGCGGAAAACCGACTTCGAGATCGAGGTCGTGCTCGATCCCGACTACGACTGCACCCAACTCGATCAACCCGGTCTGGAACTGCTGGGCGCAGAACAGGAAGCGTTCCTCGCCGACTGGTCGGAGAAGCTGAAAGCCAGCGGACAGATCGGCGCCGTCCTCTCCCAGAGCCCCTGGGCCCACGTCGCCATGTATTCGCCCACCTCCGCCGACACCGATTCCAACGCCTGGCCCCAGTCCGGCCGGAACCGTGCGTTGCGCGCCATCGGCGAGGCTCCCGTCGTCCTGCTCCACGGCGACGTCCACCTCGGCACCCTCGGCCGCCACGGTGTCGAGCATTTCAACGACGGCCCCGTCACCTATTCCTTTCCCTCCTTCTCCTCCCGCGCCAGCCGGAGATGGGAACCCCTCGAACCGGGAAAGAATCGAGCCCCCGACGCTCCCGAGAACACCGGTGAATTCCACGACCGTTTCGGCAACAAGATCACCATGATGGGCGCCGGCAACGGACTCAACGGCTACGGCATCCTCCTCTTCGACACCGAGAAGCGGGAGATCGAACTGCAGTTCCACCCCATGAACGAGGAGCGAAAGCCGACCAGCGTGAACGTCCCCGGCTGGCCGTACACGGTGAAGTTCTGATCGGGGGCAACGTCTTCGGGCCGGTTGAACGGACCGCGACCGTCCCAGGTTGCCCCAGTGTCAGCGAATAGCAGTGAGAAAGAAGATCGGAGCCCGGTCCGCGTCGATTCGCGTCCATCCGTGGTTCCTCCCGTCCCCCGACTTCATTCCAACCCGGCACGGATGCCCCTATTGACAGTTTTTCCGCGGCACGGCAGTCTCCCGACATGAATTCTCTCTCCTCGGTTTGCTTTTCCCGGGCCTTGTCCCTCTTCGCCAGCCTGGCGTTCTCGCTTCCGCTCCTTGCCGCAGACAGCTGGCCGGACTTCCGGGGACCGACCCAGGACGGCCACGCGGGAACACCCGGGTTGCCAATGAGCTGGAGCGAGTCCGAGAACGTGACCTGGAAGACGGAGATGCCGCTTCTCGGCCTGTCCTCGGCCATCGTGATCGACAACCAGGTCTGGCTGACTACGGCAACGGAGGATGGACACGACTACTACGTGCTCTGCGTGGATGCGACCACCGGGGAGATCCTCACCAACGAGAAACTCTTTCACAGCGACGATCCTCAGTCCCTAGGAAACGGCGCCCAGGACAACAGCTACGCCACCCCCTCGGCGGTGGCCGAGCCCGGTCGAGTCTACGTGCACTACGGGCATTTCGGCACGGCCTGCCTCGACACCGAGACGAAGAAAGTGCTCTGGAAACGGGACGACCTCGAGTGCTGGCACTACCGGGGCGCTTCCTCCTCGCCCGTGCTCTTCGAAGACCTCCTCATCCTCACCTTCGACGGCGCCGACCTGCAATACGTGGTTGGGCTCGACAAGAAAACCGGAAAGACCGTCTGGAAGACCGATCGCTCGGCGGAGTGGAACGACGAGCACATCGACAAGCAGATGGTCAAGGACGGCGACTGGCGCAAGGCTCACGGCACGCCGCTGATCGTCAACATCGACGGCAAACCGGTCATGTGCAGCGTCGGCGCCAAGGCCGCCTACGGCTACGATCCCCGCACCGGCGAGGAACTCTGGCGAGTGGATCACGAAGCGTATTCCTCCGCTCCGCGTCCCGTCTATCACGACGGTCACTTCATCGTCGTCACCGGCTTCAGCAAAGGCGCGGAGATGATGTCCATCAAGGCCGGCGGCCGCGGAGTGGTCACCGACACCCATGTCGCCTGGCGCATCGCCAAGTCCTTCCCCAAGTATTCGTCCCCCATCGTGGTCGATGACCTCATCTACTACGCCATGGACGACAGCTTCGTCGTCTGCGTCGAGGCCGAGACCGGCGAGGAAGTCTGGAAAGGCCGTGTCGGCGGCAAGTTCCGCGCCTGCCCCAT
>JAUIGT010000626.1 GCA_030432615.1 Verrucomicrobiia bacterium | reverse complement strand
GTCGCGGTACTGCCGTCGCTGAAGTCGGTGAACTTGAGGGTGGTGGTGGCACTGTCACTGTTGAAGAAGCCGCCGCCGCTTCGGGTGTCGGCCGCGGTGCCGGCCGCGCCGGCCACGTTGCTGAAGATCTCCACCCGGTCGCCGGCCGTGCCCTCGATGGTCACGATGCCGCCCCGGTTCCAGAAGCCGCCCCCGTGGCCGTAGGCGGTGTTGCCGATGATCGAGCCGCCATTCATCTCCACGATGCCGCTGACGTAGATTTCGTCGGCGTGGGGGCCGTTGAAGAACCCGCCGCCGTAGGAGTCGTCCTGGCGGCCGTTGGTGTTGTCCAGGTCGGACACCGTGTTGTTGGTGATATCGACCGAGTTGAGGACCACCTTGCCGTTGTTGTAGAAACCGCCGCCGTGTTCGTTCTCGGCCTCGTTCCTGTCGATGGCTCCGCCGTTGATGGTGACGGTGGATTGACGGCTGGCATTGTCGAAACCACCTCCGCGAACCACGGCGATGTTGCTTTCGATGGTGGCATTGGTGAGCGTGACCGTGCTGCCTCCGAAATTGCCGTCGGAAATGTAGAAGCCGCCGCCTTCGCGGGCGTGGTTCCCGGTGATGCTCACGTTGGTGAAGTCCACGGTCGCGTCCTCGTTGAGCCAGAAGCCGCCCCCCACGTCGTTGTTGGTTCCGCCGTTCCGCTCCGCGCGGTTGCTGTCGATCGTGACATTCGACCCGGAAACCGAACCGCCGCGGCTCCAGAAGCCACCTCCGTGGAGGTCGCCGCCACCCGAAGACTGAACCACGTTTCCCTCGAGGATCACGTCGTTCAACACCACGTTGCCGAAGTGGTTGGCAAACCCGGCGCCATGACTGTTGGTCAGGAATCCTTCCTCGAGTTTCACCCCTTCGAACGTCACTGTGATCCGGCCAGGATCGTTGGCGCTCCCGCCGTGGATTTCGAAAAGCCGATCCTGGAACAGGCCCCCGGAACCGCCGCCATCGATGAAAGTGCTGCCACTCCCGGCGCCGAAGATCTCCAGGTCGCCGTTGCGAATGTCGAGGTCTCCGGTGGCGTCGTCGGTGCCGATCAGGGAAAGTTCGTAGGTGCCGGCAAGGAGATTGATGCGATCGAGACCGGAAGTGTTGTTGGCGGCGAGGACCGCCTCGCGCAGGGAGATGACGCCATCTGCGCCTTTGCTTCCCAGGAGATTGGTAATGTTGCTCGTGTCTCCATCCACGACATCCAGGAACCCGTCCGCCGTCACCGCGGCGAAGTGCACGCCGGCGACGCTGCCCGCGGTGGCCGAGCCGGCCTCTCCGGCAATCGGCAGGACGCGCGTCCCGAGATCGGGGACGCCCGCCATGACGGAATGGGCGGGAGAACCGGAGTCCAGCAGGCCGAGCACATGTCCCTGCTCGTGCATGATGACGGTCAGGAGATCGATTCGGCTTCCGATACCGGAGGCCGTGCTTGTGAGCACGTTGGCATGGGCGCTCGCCTGAAATTCGCTGTCATCGTTCGGCGTTTCGTCCACATACCAGCCCACGCCGGAGGCGTTGACATCGATCTGGATAAGGTTGGTGTCGCCGTCGAAGGTGCCCATCACGAAGCCCGGGAGATCGATGACCTGGTACTCGATCGCGTCCAGGGCCGTGAGCTGCTCGGGGGACAGACCGGTGGCTCGCCAACGTTCCGCTGCGGCATCGGTCAACTGGAGCAGGACGTCATCCGTCAACTCCAGTGCGTCGCTTCCGGTTGAGGGCACTGCCGGCGTGCCTTCCTGGAGAAGGTCGTAGGCGGCGGAGAAGGCGGAGGCCGATTCCATGATGGCGGCGGCATCCGATTCGGCCTGTTCGATGGAGGTTTGCGCTTGCTCGAGCGCCTCCGTGTCCTCCACGGGAGTGTCGTCGGCAGCGGCCATCGGGGCCACCTCCATCGTTTCCGCACCGTTGTTTTCCGGAGCTTCCACCGGCGCCGCCGAAAACAGCACCCTGGGTTCCAGAGCATCGAGTTCCACTTGGCGATCGTGCCGGTCCTTCCGATCCCGCGAATGGCTGGGGGAATCCGCGGGTGAGTTCGAACCTCCGAGAAGGCGCTTGAGTAGGTTTTTCATGAGGGAAAGGGATGAGGGCCGGAATAGCGGAGGAGAGAAAAGTCCAAAAAATGCGTGAATTTTGTGAAAAAAAACGAGTTATGTCAACTCGGGGGGTGGGAGTTTTCCGATGGCAAAAGGTCGATCGAAATCTCTTGTTCTTGATCGTCGGGGGGAAATCATGGGAGAGTTCCGACTTTGCCGAGAGCGGAACGGATAGCGAACCATGACCAGTGCCTCATCGGAGTCTTCTTCCAGCCATCCCGAAAAGGGAATCATCCGCGAAGTGATCGTCCTCGGCGGCGGCAGCGCGGGATACCTGGCCGCGATCACCCTGAAGATCCGGCTACCCCACCTGTCTGTGACCCTGATTCATTCCCGGGACATTCCCATCATCGGGGTGGGCGAGGGCACCACGTTCACGGTGCCGATTTTCCTTCATGGCTACCTCGGGATCGATCCCGGCATGTTTCATCGAATGGTGAAACCGACCTACAAGTTGGGGATCCGCTTTCTCTGGGGCGAGCGCGATCGCTTTCACTACAGCTTCACCAATCAGCTCGATTACCGGCAAAAGGACCTCCCCAAGGCGAACGGGTTTTTCGCTTTCGAAGACTTTGACTACGGGGACATGACCGGTGCCCTCATGGCTCACGATCGGGCCTTCCTGCGGCAAGCTGATGGCGGACCCTTGGTGGACACGAATGTGGCCTATCACATCGAGAACCGGGATTTCGTCGAATTCCTGGAACAATGCGCCAGGGAGGCGGGAGTTCGGACCCGGGACGACGCCGTGGAAGAAGTCGAGATGGGGGAGGAAGGGGTCGCCGCCCTGCGATTGAGATCCGGGGAAAGTGCCAGCGCCGATCTCTACATCGACTCCTCCGGCTTTCGTTCGGAGCTTCTTGGGAAGGCGTTCGAGGAGCCTTTCGAGAGTTTCGAACCGAGCTTGTTCTGCGACCGGGCGGTGGCCGGCGGATGGGAACGCGAGGAGGAACTGGTCAAGCCCTATACCACGGCCGAGACGATGAATTGCGGTTGGGCCTGGCAGATCGAACACGATCACCATATCAATCGCGGCTATGTCTTTTCCTCGCGTTTCCTTTCCGACGAGGAAGCCGAGCAAGAGTTTCGCGAAAAGAATCCCAAGGTGAAGGACACCCGGGTCATCAGGTTCGAGACGGGGTGCTATCGGCGCAACTGGATCAAGAACGTGGTCGGCATCGGGAACGCGGCGGGATTCGTCGAGCCGCTCGAGGCCACCTCGCTGGCGATCATCTGCGACCACATGGGCAAACTGGTGCGAGCG
>JAUIGT010000625.1 GCA_030432615.1 Verrucomicrobiia bacterium | reverse complement strand
CCGGCCGGGGTTGGCAACCGCCCACCACCGAACACCTGCAGGAATTGCTTCCGCAGTACCAGATCTCGCGCCTGCTCGGTCACGGTGGCATGGGCGCGGTCTATGAGGGAGTCCAGAGCAATCTCGATCGCAAGGTAGCCATCAAGATTCTGCCCGAGATGCCGGGCGACGACGAGGAAGCGTTGAACTACACGGAACGCTTCAAGTTGGAGGCACGATCGATGGCCAGCCTGGATCACCCGGGCATCATCTCGGTCTACGATTTCGGCCAGACCTCCGAGGGCCAGCTCTACTTCGTGATGGAGTTCATCGACGGGATGGACATCCATCACTACCTCCAGCATCACGGCGGCAAGCTGCCTCCCGAGTCCGCCATCGCCATCACCGCGCACGTTCTCGACGCCCTCGGCTACGCCCATGCCCAGGGCATCATCCATCGCGATATCAAGCCGGCCAACGTCATGATCAAGTCCGACGGCCGGGTCAAGGTCGCCGACTTCGGGCTGGTGAAACGCCTCGTGGAGGAAGCCGAAGGCGGCGAAGCCGGGCCCGCCCTGACCATGACCAACATGGCCATCGGAACCCCGGATTTCGTGGCCCCGGAATCGCTGGAAATGGGACGCACCGTCGATCACCGGGCCGACCTCTACGCGGTCGGGGTGATGTTCTACCAGATGCTGACCGGCGCCCTCCCTAGAGGGAATTTTCGACCTCCCTCGGGACGCGTGGAAGGACTCGATCCACGACTCGATGCCGTGGTCGCGAAGGCGATGGAATCCGACCCCGAGGATCGCTATGCCGACGCCGCCAGTTTCCGGGCCGCTATCGACGAGATTCTTTCCTCTCCCGTTCCCGAGGCCGCAGAAACGACTGGACCGGTGACACCTTCCGGGAAAAAACTCAACCTCGGCCCGGCCAACACGCCTGGTAGAGAGGACTCTCCGGCCGCCCCTCCGGAAACCCAGATTGAGTCGGAAAAGCGTGAAAAGGCGCCGATCCTCTGGGGCTCCCTGGCTGCCCTGATCGTCCTAGCCGTGGTCGTGGGTCTCGTAGGGAAAAAAGGCGGCGACGACGAAGTGATCCAGGAAGAACGCCTCGCCAGTTCCGAGCCCGCCCCTCCGGACTCGGCGCCCGATCCCCATCCCTCGGAAAACCGAGAGCCGGCTTCTTCTTCCACAAACGAAATGCCGGCAGCGAGTCCGCCGGAGCCCGCGGAGCCGGAAACCAAGCGGGAACCGCCGTCCGCAAAGGCGACATTCCCTCCCCTGGATCTCCTGGCCGAAGTCTATCGGGAACTGCTCGGAGAAAACCGGATCGAATCGGACGCGCTCGTGGCGGCCGCCAATGCCCCCGTCGTCTTCGACCTTCCCGAACCGATTCGCAACGGGGAGGGATTCGCCTTCGAGATGATCGTCCAAGCCGCGCAGGCCAACGGATTTCGGATTTCCCTGCCCTTTCAGGATCGGCGTCTTCAGTTCGGAGTGGACACCGTGGAGAATGACGCTCGCACCGCGGACATCCTCCTCGAGGAGGGCGTCGAGGACGACTCGGCGCGAACGGAATACGAGGAGCGCATCCGCATCAACAACAGCCCCGGACGTCTCGTGATCTGGGTTTCCGGGGAGAAAGTCGTGCTGAGCATCGACGGTGAGACCATCGTCGAGCACGAGGGACCCGTCTCCGACTACCGCTACGACTGGGCTCCGCTGGTGGAGGGCGAGGAGCAGCGGGGACGCGCCGTGCTTACTTTCTACGGATCCTACACCGTCCACCGGATGCGGCTTCTGCCTCCGGACGCCGGGATCGAACCGATCGATCTTTCCCGGTTTTCCCCGCCAACCCCACCCGCCCCGACCGAACCCGCCGCGGAGAAGGCGGCGTCGAAACCCACACCCGCAACGCCCCCATCTCCCGAACCGGCCATGGCCAAGCCGGCGGCGGATGATCCCGTCGCCAAGCGCTTGGCGGAGATCGACCGGAAATATCGCCAGGTCTTCGAAGCTCCCTACGAGGAGGCGCTCGGACAACTCAACCAGCAGTTCACCGGCGCGCTGCAACGGGAAGAGAAAGCCGCCAGCGGAACCGGGGATCTCGACCTGGTTCTCGCGTTCCAGGAGGAAAGCAAGCGCATCGGAAATGGCGAAGGCGCCGGTTCGGTCGATGCGGCGGACGCGCCTCCCCGACTCGCCCAACTCCGCACCACCTGGCATGCCCAGCATGCCAAGCTGCTCGAACAGAAGGCCGCCAACCAGGCAAGAGCCCACGCCGCCCGTGACCAGGCGCTGGATCTCTATCAACAGGAACTTGTCAAGGCGCAGGATGTCGCCTCCGCGCAGCGGATCAAGGCGTTGCGGGAGCAATTCGACGCCGATCCGCAGGGAGCCGCCGTCGCGGCAACGACGCCTCCTCCGCCCCCGGTTCGCGCGACCACACCCATGAGCCCGTCACGTGGCGGGCTGAACTCCACCCGCCCTGTCATCACCTCGCCGCCGGAGCGCTTCTACCCGCCGAAACGACCCGAACGGAGCGGCGAGTTGATCACTTTTCCCGTATCCGACGACGGCGGGGAGATCCGGGTGGTATCCCGGGACATCATCGACTTCCGCGCCAGCGGCCCCAATGCCTTCGCCCTCAACGCCGAGGGCCGCATCGAAAAACACGGAAATCAGGGGGCTCCGATCTACCAAGAGTTCACCAAGGTCAAGGACCGGTTGACGGACATCGTATCCTTCGACATCACCGGCAACGGGACCTGGGCGGTGGCACTCGACGCGGCGGGGAAGGCGGTTCTCTGGGGCAAGAACAGTGCGGACGGCGCACTCCTGAGAGGTCCCGAGGAGGGAAGCCAACTGGTACGCGTCCTCTGTCCCTCCTTCGCCTACGGCGTAGGATTGACCCGCTCGGGTGAACTCGTCCAATGGCCGAGCAACCTCAACCATTTCAGGGACGCCCGGTCGATCGCCGACTTCGAGCGAGCGGCCAACGCCCAGATCCTCCTCACCGACCGCGGCAAATTGGAGGTCCACGGAGGGCAGTGGCCGCAACATTTCACGGAAGAGGAACGAGAACGGCTGGAAGGTATCCGCAACGCGGTGCGTATCGCATCGACACCCGGCGATGCCCGGATGGAGGCGGCGCCGACTCTCGTCCTGCTCGACACCGGCGAAGTCGTACCGGCCGGTTGGCCACGCGATCGATACCCGGATGGGAACCCCCTCCCTGGTGCGGATGACCGTCCCCTCGATCTGGTCGAGGGTCTGCTGCTCGGTCTTTCCCGAGCCGATGAAGCCCTTGCCGCGGACGATGTACTCCATGCCGCTGTGCTCGACGGTCTTGGCCCCCACGTCGATGTTCGACTGCCTCACCGCCTCGATGACTTGGCTGAGCGGGATCTTGTGGTACTGC
>JAUIGT010000054.1 GCA_030432615.1 Verrucomicrobiia bacterium | reverse complement strand
CTACGTCGAGTGCGTGACGTCGCGCGGCAGCCCGCAGCCGCTGCCGGCGCCGGTGCGCCCGGCCGACGCGGGCACCGGAGCGGACCCGCAGCTCGTCTGGACGCACAACGAGTACTACCCGTCTCCGCAGATGCACGAGGACGCGGCGGCGGCCCTGCTCGAGCCCGTTCGCGCCCTGCTGGCCGCGCGCTGACGCGGACAGAACCGGCGGCGCGGGTGGGAACGAGGCGCCGCGCGGGGTACACCCTTTCCCCGCATGTCCCGCCAGATCCTGGTCACGTCCGCCCTGCCCTACGCCAACGGGCACATCCACATCGGCCACCTCGTCGAATATCTCCAGACCGACATCTGGGTGCGCTTCCAGAAACTGCGCGGCCATCGCTGCATCTACATCTGCGCCGACGACACCCACGGCACCGCCATCACCATCCGGGCCAACCAGGAAGGCCGCAGCGAGGAAGAGGTGATCGCGGAAATGAAGGGGGCCCACGAAAAGGATTTCTCGGGCTTCGGCATCGCCTTCGACCACTACGGTTCCACCAACAGCGAGGAAAACCGCGCCGTCTGTCACGAGATCTGGCAGGCCCTGCGCGACGCCGACATGGTCGTGGAGCGCGACGTCGAGCAACTCTACGACGTGGAGAAGCAGGCCTTTCTCGCGGATCGTTTCGTTCGCGGCACCTGTCCGAAGTGCGCCGCCAAGAATCAGCCCGGCGACAACTGTGGCAACTGCGGGGAGACCTACACGCCGGCCGACCTCGTCGATCCGGTTAGTACCCTGTCGGGAACCACCCCCGAGGTCCGCTCGGCCAAGCACCTCTTCGTCCAGATCGAAAAGCTCCACGGCTTTCTCGACGAGTGGACCCAGTCGGGCACCCTGCCGCAGGAGAGCGCCAACTACCTCAAGGGCTATTTCCTCCACGAACCGCTGCGCGACTGGGACATCTCGCGGCCGGGACCGTATTTCGGTTTCGAGATTCCCGACTCGCCCGGCAACTACTGGTATGTCTGGTTCGACGCGCCGATCGGCTACATCGGATCGACCAAGCAGTGGTGCGATCTCCACGGGGAAAACTTCGACGACTGGTGGCGGAGTCCCGACACCGAGATCCACCATTTCATCGGCAAGGACATCCAGTACTTCCACACCCTCTTCTGGCCGGCGATGCTGAAGACGGCCGGCTTCACCCTCCCGACCAAGGTGCACATCCACGGCTTCCTCACCGTCGATGGCGCGAAGATGTCGAAATCGACCGGGACCTTCGTGCGTGCCTCGAAATACCTCGAGCATCTCGATCCGTCCTACCTGCGCTACTACTACGCCAGCAAGCTGAACGCGCGGGTCGAGGACATCGACCTCAACCTGGAGGAATTCGTTTCCCGGGTGAACAGCGACCTGGTCGGCAAGGTGGTCAACCTCGCCAGCCGCTCGGCGAAGTTCGTCGCCCAGACCGGGCTCTCGGAAAGCTACCCCGACGACGGGGGCCTCTTCGAGAAATTCGCGGCCGCCGGGGACGATATCGCCGCCGCCTACGAGGCCGGCGATTTCCACAAGGCGATGCGGGCCATCCTGGATCTCGCCGACCAAGCCAATCCCTACGTGGAATCCAACGCGCCGTGGGAACTGCGCAAGGATCCGGAAAAGGCGCAGCAACTCCAGGACGTCTGCACCGTGGCGCTCAACCTCTTCCGCCAGTTGGCGATCTACCTCTCGCCCGTGCTGCCGGATCTCGCCGAGAAAGCGGGCGTGCTTCTCAACGAACCGCTGACCCATTGGGACCAGGCGAAGTCGCCGCTCACGGGAACACCGGTGGCGAAGTTCCAGCACATGATGCAGCGCGTCGATCCGAAGAAGGTCGAGGCCATGATCGAGGAAAGCCGCGAAGAAGCGCCCGAGACGGGAGCGGAATCCGGACCCGCCGACTCGAGCTGGAACGATGACGCCTCCGCCCTGGAAGCCGAGCCGATCGCCGACGAGATCACCATCGACGATTTCGCCAAGGTCGATCTGCGCGTCGCCCGCGTGATCGCCGCCAACGAGGTGCCCGAAGCGCGCAAGCTGATCCAGTTGACGCTCAGCCTGGGCGGCGACGAGCGCCGCAATGTCTTCGCCGGCGTGAAGGCCGCCTACGAACCCGCCGATCTCGTCGGCCGGCTCGTGGTCATGGTCGCCAACCTCGCGCCCCGAAAGATGAAGTTCGGCGTCAGCGAAGGCATGGTCATCGCGTCCGGCCCGGGCGGAGAGGATATCTTCCTCCTCTCACCCGACGATGGCGCGAAGCCCGGCCAGCGGGTTCACTGAAGTCTTCCGGCTTCGCGCTCGGGAACTTGCTTGCGCGCTGCAATCCCGCGACGCGCCCAACCGGGCATCGTGCACGCTTCCACGGCGGCGGCCCTCGACGCCGCGCGTTTGTCAGCCCCCGTGCTTTCGGGATCGAGGGACATTGAGCACTCGCTGGAAAGTCGCCTGCTGCTCAAGGCGGCATGGCTGATTCCGTAAAAACTCGCGAAGAAGGTCGCGGATCTTCTTTCAAGGACTATCTCCCGCTGGTCGTCATCGTCGTTCTCGCGATGGCCGCCGGAACCGCGCGCGAAGCCGGCACCAGCGGCTGGGAACTGCGCATGTGGATGCACGACTTCATGGGCATCTTCCTCGTCGTCTTCTCGATGTTCAAGTTCTTCAACCTCGAGGGATTCGCGGACGGGTTTCAGATGTACGACCTGCTCGCCAAGAAGCTTCGGGTCTATGCCTACGTCTATCCCTTCCTGGAACTCGGGCTCGGACTCGGCTACCTCGCTCGCTGGGAACCGACCACCGTCTACGTCGCCACCATCGTGCTGATGGTTTTCGGTTCACTGGGCGTCTTCCGCGCGTTGGCAAAGGGGCTCGACGTCAATTGCGCCTGCATGGGTACGGTGCTGAAGGTGCCGCTTTCCACCGTCGCCTTGGTGGAGGATCTCGGCATGGCCCTGATGGCGGCCCTGATGCTTTGGCAGGCGGCCTGATTCGGAGCCGGCGGAGCCATGCTGGAGTCACTCGTCGACGCCCCGCTGGAGCAGCTTTCCCACGTGCTCCTGGTGGCGATCGCGGTCGTCCTTGCGGGACTGGTCGGATGGGAACGGGAGGCGTTCGAAAAGCCGGCCGGATTCCGGACCCACATGCTCGTGGGAGGAGCCGCGGCCATGCTCGTGATCCTGGGCGAGGCGATGGCGCGTTATTTCCAGGTCCATGTCGAACTGGACTCGGCGCTGCGGACCGATCCGCTCCGCCTCATCGAAGCGATCGTGGTCGGCATCAGTTTCATCGGTGCGGGCACCATCCTCAAGGTGGAGACGGATCAGCGTGTCCGCTATCTCACCACCGCGGCCTCGGTGCTTTTCTCCGCCGGCATCGGGATCGCCGTGGCCCTGCGGGAAGTCCTCTTCGCCACCGCGATCACCCTGCTGGTCGTGACCATCAACTACGCGCTTGGCTGGCTGGAGAAACGCATGCCCGGAGGCTAGGGTGCATGGTCGCTCCAAAGCGCCGATGATTTTCAGCGGAGGTATCTCCAATCCGAGTGAGTCGGGTTTTTTCCACACTCCCTGATCCCCCGCAACCGGGCTCCCCGCTTCCAGTCACCCCTCCTCGGAAAGCGCCGGAATCACCAGCACCGGGCAAGGCGACCGGCGAATCAGGCTGTCGGTCGGATTTCCCAGGAGGAGATCATGCCAGCGCCCGTGCGAAGGCGCGCCCATCACGATGGCGTCGGCTTCGACCTTCTCCGCTTCTTGCAGGATCGACTCCACCAGCGGTCCCTGGATGGTCAGCGCCACGGCATCGATTCCCGTCTCCCGCCAGCGCTCCGACTCCTCCTCCAGGCGCCGGTGATGATCGCGGATCTCGCGAGCCACGGTATCGCGCACTTCCTGCGGACCCGCCTCGTATCCGACGAAGGCGGGATCGGGATCCTCCACGTGGATGATCCAGACCCAGTCCGCGAAACGCGTCGCCCATTCACGGGCGCGGGTGAGAAATGCTTCCGCATTTTCTTCGAGATCGGTGACGACGAGCAGTTTCATGGGAAGGAAAATCGAGGCGGGCAGCCCGCTCGTTCGCCAAGCTACCGCCGCCCCCCGCGAAGGTCGAGTGAATTGGTCGATAATCCCGATGGCATCCCACCTGCGCTGGATACGAGCTGGCATGGAAGATTTCTCCACGATCGGCAGGAGGAGCAGTGGGGCCATTTCCGCCCGTCGAATCCTCCCGGACGCTTCGCTCTCCCGCCAACGCAGGAGTTGCGAGCCACGCGACGTCTCGTCCGCCTCCGGGTTTCCGGACGCGGCCGCGACCTCCGCGCCTTGCATTTTGCACCGTCTGCCCCCGGACGTTTGCATGGAAACCTTCTTCGCTTCTCCCCGATAACCACGAACCCGAAAAACCGAGTTGCCACCATGTTCCTTCGACAAATTACCGACGAAACACTCTCTCAATACACCTACCTCATTGGGTGTGAAAAGACGGGCGAAGCGCTGCTGGTCGATCCCGAGCGGGATATCGATCGCTATTTTCCCATCGCCGAAGCCAACGACCTCGAGATCACCGCGGTCGCGGAAACCCACATCCACGCCGATTTCCTCAGCGGCACCCGGGAATTCATCGAGAGCCGGGAAAAGGGCATCGCCTACCTCTCCGGCGCCGGTGGCCCGGACTGGCAATACATCTGGGCAGAGGGCATCGATCGCGTCCGCCTGCTCCGGCATGGCGACACCTTCTCCGTGGGCGATCTCCGACTCACCGCGCTGCACACCCCCGGGCACACCCCGGAGCATCTCTGCTTTCTCCTCCACGACGGCGATCAAAGCGTCGATGAACCACTCGCCCTGCTGAGCGGCGATTTCCTGTTCGTGGGAGATGTCGGCCGCCCCGATCTCCTCGATACCGCCGCCGGAGAAGACGACACCCGCGGTCCCGCGGCGCGCGATCTTTTCGCCTCCATTCAGCAGATCGACAAGGTACCCGATTTTGTTCTCGTCCTTCCCGCCCATGGCGCCGGCAGTTCCTGCGGGAAGGCGCTCGGTTCGGTTCCCTTTTCCTCCATGGGTTACGAGAAGCGCGCCAACGACTCGCTTGCCATCGCCCGGGAAAAAGGGGAGGACGCCTTCGTCGAAGAGATCCTTTCCGGCCAACCCGAGCCGCCGAACTACTTCGCCCGCATGAAGGAACTGAACCGCAGCGGCGCACCGATTCTCGGCGTTCCCACCCATCCCCGCCGGCTGAACGACGAGGACGTCGCCACGCTCCTGTCGCGGGAGTCCGGCGAGGTCGTGTTTCTCGATACCCGCACCGACCGCACCGCCTTCATGGAACAACACCTCGAGGACTCCCTCTTCGCTCCCTTCGGAGCCAGTTTTCTCGAGGCGGCGGGCAGCTACCTCGATTCCCCGCCCGAGATCTTTCTCATGGTGACCGGCGAAAACGAAGTGGAACCGGCGGTCCGCCAGCTGGCCCGCATCGGCTTCGACCGCATCGGCGGCTACGCGCTCTGGCCGGAAATCTCCCGGAGCGAAGCCTGCCAGGGTTGGCTCCGCTCCACCCGCACCATCGAGATCACCGAAATCGATCCCTCCGACCGCGTGCTCGATGTCCGGTCGGCCGAGGAATACGAGGAGGCCCACGTCCCCGACGCCCATCACCTCCCCCACACGCGCCTCGTCGCCGAAGCGGACAGCCTGCCCGAACCGGGTCCCATCACCGTGCAATGCGGCAGCGGTCTCCGCGCCGCCCTGGCCTCGGCCCAACTGGAACGGTCCAACTTCGACGTCACCTTCGCCAACGGTCGTTTCGCCGACTGGAAGGAACAGGCCGAACGGGTCGCCACCGGTGCCTGATTCGATCCTCCTCTTCCCGCCCCCATGCGAAACCACCGACGTTGACGCGACCTCATGGACAAGTTTCTCTCCGATTGGCACCTCGCTTCCCTCACCACCCTCAGTTTCTTCTGGAAGGCCTTCTGGGCGTTCGCCCTCGGTTACGTCATCAGTGGATGCATCCAGGTGTTCGTGACCCGGAAGCGCATGCGGCGAACCATGGGCGAAGCCGGCGGTCGCAGCGTGTTGCTGGCGACCTTCTTTGGTTTCATCTCCAGCTCCTGCAGTTTCGCGGCCCTGGCCGGTGCCAAGGCCCTGTTCAAGAAGGGCGCGGGTCTGATCCCCTCGCTCGCTTTCCTGCTTTCCTCCACCAACCTGGTGATCGAACTGGGCATCATCATCGCCATCTTCCTCGGCTGGCAGTTCATCGTCGGCGAATACCTCGGCGGTCTCCTGTTGATCGCCTTCACCTGGCTGCTGGTGCGCCTGCTCTACCCGGCCAAGCTCGTCGAGGAAACCCGCAAGCGCCTCGAGGACGGCGACGGCGAATCCGAGCAGGACGATCCGCCGAACTGGAAGGAACGCGCCAGCAGTCTCGAAGGATGGCGTGACGTGGCCGCCAGCTATTTCATGGAATGGCGGATGGTGTGGAAGGACGTCACCGTCGGTTTCACCGTCGCCGGCATCATTTCCGCCTTCGTCCCGCCGGCATTCTTCGAGGCCCTCTTCGTGGGGGCCGGCTCCGGCGAACAACCGGGGTTCCTGCAGACACTGGCCCACGTGTTCATCGGACCGGTGGCCGCCTTCTTCACGTTCATCGGGTCCATGGGCAACATTCCCCTTGCCGCGCTGCTTTTCTCCAACGGCGTTTCCTTCGCCGGGATCATGGCCTTCATCTTCAGCGACCTGGTGGTCTTCCCCGTGCTCCGGATGAACGCGAAATTCTACGGCTGGAAGATGGCCCTCTACATTCTCGGCATCTTCCTGCTCGCCATCGTGGCCACCGCCCTCACCATGCACTGGGGATTCGCGGCCTTCGATCTCCTGCCCGACACCACCGGTGCCTCCGGCGGCGGCCAAACGGGCGGCTCCGAGAAACCCGAGTTCTCCCTCGATTACACGTTCTGGATCAACCTCGGGTTCCTCGTGGTCAGCGCTGTTCTCGGCTGGCTCTGGTGGCAGAAAAAACGCGCCGACCAACCTGAGGGAGACGAAGGGCACCACCACGGGAGTGATGATCGCGACTGGGTGGAGACGACCCTGCGGGTGCTCGCCATCATCGCCTTCGCCTGGCTGGGCATCGGCCTCTTCGTCGGATGACCTGGCGGGAAATCACGGCGGCGGTTTCCGACTTCGCGGCTTCCTTCAACCCCGCGTGACTTTCACGACCGTCCCGTCCACGATCTCGAAATTCAGCCGATCCGGCCGGTAGTCCATCGTGACGGGCTTGGGTTCGCCATCGACCTTGGTCACTCGCGATGGCTGGCCCCGCTCCTTGGCCAGGGCCTCCGCTTCCTTCAAGGACAACCCCACGAAGGCTCCGTCCTCATCATCGACCGTCTGCGGCTCGTCGCCCGGCACGGGCTCCTCCTTCTCGGCCTCATCATTCACCGGTGAGCCGTCGTCCTCGCCCTGCTGGCAACCGGTCGCCAGAATTACGCTCAAGACCGCCACCAGCGGAAAAACCGGAAATCGAGTGAGCAACTTCATGGGGGCAAGTTTCGCCAGATTTCCACGAACCGGAAAACGCGATCTGGTGCGGGTACGGAGAATCGAACTCCGGTCTCAAGCTTGGGAAGCTCGCGTCCTACCATTGAACGACACCCGCCTTGGATCGCCCGATTGAGAGCGTCGGGAATGATGGACGGGAAGCGGGTCGGGTTCAAGCAAAACCGCAGGGTGTTCGCGGCGTCACGCGGGAGCGAGGGAGACTTGCCTCCGGACCGGACACCACTCTATGTTGGAATCTTCCGAGTCTCGCCGCCATTCCCCACCGCTTTCCCGCTTCCTCCATGAAGAATCCTTTCCATCCCATTGCCCGTGTCGCCCATCGCCTTGGCCTCCACCTCCTGCTCGTGGCCGGCACCCTGGTCACCGCCGGCGCGCAGGACAGCCGCCCCCCGAATGTCATCTACATCATGGCCGACGACCTCGGCTACGCGGAACTGGGCGCCTACGGTCAGTCGAAGATCCGCACGCCGAACCTCGATCGTTTCGCGGCGGAAGGAATGCGTTTCACCCAGCACTACACCAGCTCGCCGGTCTGCGCGCCAGCCCGGTGCAGCCTCATGACCGGGCGGCACGGAGGACACGCCTACGTGCGCAACAATTTCGAGGTCGGGGAATGGGACAGCTATCGCGGGCAGCTGCCGCTGAAGGACGAACTGGTCACCATCGCCGAGGTACTCAAGGAAAAGGGTTACGCCACCGGTGCCTTCGGCAAGTGGGGACTCGGCGAGGTGGGTTCGGAGGGCGATCCGCTGAACCAGGGATTCGACCGCTTCTTCGGCTACAACTGCCAACGGCACGCCCACAACCTGTTTCCCCGCTACCTCGTTGATGATCGGGAAAAACGCCTCCTCGAGGGCAATGATCGCGGCCTCACGGGCAAGCACTACGGCCCCCAGGTGATCGCCGACGAGCTGCTGAAATTCATCCGCGAACACCGGGACGAACCCTTCTTCGCCTACTATCCGACCGTCATCCCGCACCTCGCGCTCCAGGTGCCGGAGGCCGAACTCAGCGCCTACGAGGGCGAGTGGGAGGAGACTCCCTACGACGGCAAGAGCTATCTCCCCCACCCCAAGCCGCGGGCCGCCTACGCCTCGATGATCTCGTTCATGGATCGCCAGGTCGGCCGGGTGATGGACCTGTTGAAGGAACTCGGGCTCGACGAGAATACGGTGGTCTTCTTCACCTCCGACAACGGGACCACCTTCCTCAAGGAACAGGTGGACTTCGAGTTCTTCGACAGCGTCGCCGGGCTGCGGGGCCTCAAGGGTGAAGTCTACGAGGGCGGAATCCGGGTGCCCCTGCTGGTGCGCTGGCCAGGAAAGATCGAAGCCGGTACCGTCAGCGATCACATCAGCGCCCACTACGACGCCATGGCGACGATCGCGGACATCACCGAGGCGGAGATCCCGGTGGAGCACGACGGCATCAGCTACCTGCCGACCCTGCTCGGCGGCGAGCAGAAAGCCCACGATTTCCTGGTCTGGGACTTTCGCGGCTACGGCGGGCAGCTCGCCCTGCGCCAGGGACCGTGGAAAGCGGTGAAGCGCAACCTCGTCAAGCAACCGGACGCGCCGCTGGAACTCTATCGCCTCGACGAGGACCGCGCCGAGAGTCGTGATCTCGCCGCCGAGAATCCCGAGATGGCGAAAAAGCTCGAGCAACTCCTGATCGGCGCCCGCCGTGAGCCGGAGATCGAGGCTTTCCGTTTCGGGGACTACGGCGCGAAGTGAACCCGGCACCCGGAGATGGCGTGGGATCCTCGTCGCCCACGTTTCCCGAACGATACGGGTGGGCGTCTCCGGACGCTGTTTGCCCGGTCGCCGAATTTCTCCGAACGGCGGGATGCAATCCCGCCCCACGTTTTTTCCCTCAACCCAGCGCGGCGAAGGTCTTCTCGAGAAGGGACTTGGTCATCTTGATCCCGTCCAGTTCCGGGATCTCGCTGCCTTCGTATTCGACGCCGACGTAGCCCTGGTAGCCGGAATCCGCCACGATCTTCATCATGCGAAGAAAATCGGTGTGCACTTCCTCTCCCTGGTCGTTGAAGTCGTGCGCCTTGGCGCTGACGCCCTTGGCCCAGGGCATGAGATCCTCGACCCCCTGGTAGCGGTCGTATTCGAGCCCGCCCTCGTTTTCGGTGTAGATGGGGTCGTTCTCGTAGAAGGCCTTCTCCTTGGCGTAGGCCTCGGCCTTGCCGCGGTTCTTGGCGACGTAGAAATTGCCGAAGTCGGGCAGGGTGCCGCAGTTGTCGAATTTCACGCCTTTCATCACCGAAGCGAGCCAGGCGCCGTTGGAGGAAAGTCCGCCGTGGTTCTCCACGATCACGCCGAGTCCGAGCGGCTGGGCGTATTCGCAGAGACGGCTCAGTCCGTCCACGCAGAGGTCGCGCTGCTGCTCGGGACTGAGGTTGCGATCGGAGGCGGCGTTCACGCGGATGGAATGGCAGCCGAGGAACTTCGCGGCCTCCAGCCAGGCGAAGTGTCCCTTCACCGCGTTGCTGCGCTTGGTCTCGTCGGGATCACCGAGACTGCCGACGCGGTCGCACATGATGAGCACGTTGGTCACCCCGAGATCATCGGTCCGCTTCTTCATCTCGGCGAGGTAGGCTTCGTCCTTGGGCTGGTAGCCGAGTTCCTTGTTCTCGACGAAGAAGAACTGGTTCACCCACTCGACGGCGTCGATCCCGCACATCTCCTTGGTGATCTTTGGATACTCCAGGTTGTCGATTTCCCCGGCCTTGAGCGCCTTGTGTAGCGACCACTGCGCCAGGGAGATCTTGAAGCGGGGATCGGCCGCGGCGGTTTCTTCTCCGGATTCGGCCGCCTCCTCCTTCTGCCCGCAGGCGGAGAGAAATCCACCGGCCATCAGGGCGGAGGACGATTTGAGAAAGTGGCGGCGATTGGGAATGGCGTTCATGGCTTTGGAAGCGGGTATCTACGGATGGAATCGGTGATGAGCCTCCCAGTTTCCGACTCACGAACCGAAAATGCAACGCCATTCACCTCCCCCTGTCGACAGGGGAAGAGGCGGATCAATTCCACCCGCCGCCACCGGTGGGAAGGACCTTGGTCTCCTGCTCCTTCCCGACGCCGACCAGTTCGACGGCCTCTTCTTCTTCGAGATCCTCCTCCAGGGGAGCGAATCGCTCCGCCCGGAATCCCAGTTCCTGCTTCACGCTGGAATGCGGATCGTCGGGATTGTGCAATTCCTCGAGCAGCAGGAGAATGTCATACTCCGCGTGGCCGATTGTCAGGTTGGCGTCATCATCGATAACGAACTGCGGATTCGATCGTCCGACTTTCATCTCCCGGACCGTGTAGATCGAGTTTCGCTTCGGGAGCGCCCGATAGAGGTCGTAGACCCACGGTTCGAAGTCGTCATTGATGCAGACAATGCGTTGGCCAGTCTGGAACATGCTGCCAAAGATGGCGGGAACTTTCCGGGACGCAAGATGGGATGTGTGGTCGGCGATGGGCGTGCGGGAGGGAGCGCAGTCGGAAGGTCGGGACGCCTGCCGCAAGTGCCAGAGAGCCCTGGAAGGGCGGCAGGACGCTGGCGCTCCCCGTTTCACCCCCCTCTCGACGCCCCTCCGGGGCTCACCGGGGCAGATATTTCCACCCCCGGGGTTCCGCTCCGCTTCACCACCGGCTACCCTCTTGTCGCCCCTCCGAGGCTAAGCCCGCCATTCCAGCATTCCAGCATTCCAGCATTCCAGCATTCCAGCATTCCAGCATTCCAGCATTCCAGCATTCCAGCATTCCAGCATTCCAGCCCACTCACTTCCCTTGTCATCCCGAGCGAAGCCGAGGGATCTCCCGTGCGCGGTTTCCCCTCTCTCCCCCAACCCAATAACGAGCCTCGCTCCCGAGCATTCCGCCTTTCGCACCAGCGCACCAGCGCACCAGCGCTCCAGCGCTCCCCGCTCCTAGCCCCCGGCTCCAATCACCGAGACCAGTCCGGTCCATCGCCGCTGCTCTCCTCCCTTCTTCACCGCCATGGCGAGGGCCTTGCGGTCACCGACGAGGACGACCAGCCGCTTGCCGCGAGTGACGCCGGTGTAGACCAGGTTGCGCTGGAGCATGATGAAATGCTGGGTGCTGACCGGCATGACGACGACGGGGAATTCGCTTCCCTGGGACTTGTGGATGGTGATGGCGTAGGCGAGCTGCAACTCGTCCAGTTCTCCGGGCTCGTAATCGACATCGCGCTTGCCCTCGAACTGCACCGTGATCCGCGCCGGCTCGGTCGCGATCTCGCGAATCACCCCGATATCGCCGTTGAAGACCTCCTTGTCGTAATCGTTGCGGGTCTGGATGACCTTGTCCCCGGCGCGATAGGTGACGCCGAAGCGCTCGATCTCGAATTTCCACTCCCCCGGCGGGTTCAGCGCCGCCTGGAGCGTGGCGTTGAGATTCGCGGTGCCCAGGGTGTTGCGGTTCATCGGCGTCAACACCTGGATATCCTGCGCCGCCTGGAATCCGTAATGGGACGGCAGACGCCGTGCGACGACATCGACCAGGGTCCGCAGCAGGGCGTCGGTCTCGGTGCGCTCGAGAAAGAAGAAGTCCGAATCTTCCCCTCCGGCATCGAGGTCGGGAAGCTCCCCCGCATTGATCGCGTGGGCGGCGGTGATGATGCGACTGGCGGCGGCCTGGCGGAAAATCTCGGTCAGCCGCGCGACCGGCACCGCCCCGCTGTCGATGAGATCGCCGAGCACGCGGCCCGGTCCCACGGACGGCAACTGGTCGACATCACCGACCAGCAGCAGGTGCCCTTCGTCGGGCAGGGCCTCCATCAGGCGCTGCATCAGGAGCACGTCGATCATCGAGGCCTCATCGACCACGAAAAGGTCGCCCTCCAGCGGCTTGGACCGCCCGCGGGCGAATCCTCCCTCGGGCAGGAATTCCAACAAGCGATGGATGGTGACCGCATTGGTGCCGGTGCTTTCCGAGAGCCGCTTGGCGGCCCGGCCGGTCGGTGCGCAGAGGACCGGTTTCACCTGCTTCCGCACCAGGATGCTGAGCACAGCTTTCAGGATGGTGGTCTTCCCGACTCCGGGACCACCGGTGATGACGAGCAACCTGCTCCCGAGCGCTTCCGTCACCGCGCTCCGCTGTTCGTCGCCGAGCCGGAACTCCTGCTTTTCCTCGAACCAGGCCACGGCGCGCTCGGTATCGATCTCGGGATAGGATGCCGGTTTCGAGGCGAAATGCCCGATCCGCTCGGCGATGGAGATCTCGGCTTCGCGCATTTCGGGAAGATACACCAGCTTCGCCTCGCCGACGGAAGCCTCCACCAGTTTCCCGGCGCGAATCAAGCCGGCAACCGTCTCTTCGATCGAGACCTCGGGCACGCCGAGCATCTCGGTGCCCTGGGCGACCAGTTCCTCGTGCGGCAGCGCGCAGTGACCTCCGCTCGACGCGGCCTGCTTGAGGACATAGTCCACTCCCGCCCGGAGACGGGCCGGAGCATCGCCGGCCTGCCCCATTTTCCCGGCGATCTCGTCCGCGGTCCGAAAACCGATCCCGGAGATGTCCTCGGCGAGTCGATAGGGATTGGCGCGCAGGATTTCCACGGCCTCCTCGCCATAGGTCTTGAAAATGCGCAGGGCACGCGCGGCACTGATCCCGTGACTGTGCAGGAAAACCATGATGTCCCGGACCGCCCGCTGACGCTTCCAGGATTCCTTGATGCGTCGGCGGCGCTTGGCCCCGATGCCGTCGATTTCCTCCAGTCGTTGCGAGGCATGATCGATGATGTCGAAAACCTCGGTGCCGAACTTCTCGACGATGCGCTTGGCGTATTCCTTGCCGATGCCCTCGATGAGCCCGCTGGCGAGAAAGCGCCGGATTCCCTCTTTCGTGACCGGAGCGTCGGCATGCAATCGATCGGCGCGAAACTGGCGCCCGTACTGACGATCATCGATCCAGTTTCCGTGAGCCTTGATCCGTTCACCCGCGGTGATGGCGGGGATATTTCCCACCACCGTCTCGGTCTCCGCGCGCCGGCCCTCGAGTTTCAGGCGCAGCACCGTGTAGCCGTTTTCCTCGTTGTGGAACACGACCGATTCCACCTCGCCCCGAAGTTCTTCCGGAGGCGCCTGGGAGTTGCCTGGAATGCCGCTGGCCATGGAAAAAATCGATCCGCCATTCCCCGTCCGCAGACAGGTTGCCGAGTCACTTTACTTTTCCAGGACCCTGACGCATATTCCCGCCCCATGCTCTCAGTTTTTATTGGAATTTTGACGGTAGTGATTGTGATTGTGAGCGTTCTGCTCATTCTCATCGTCTTGATGCAACGCCCGAAGCAGGAAGGCCTCGGAGCGGCATTTGGTGGTGGAATGATGGATTCGGTCGCGGGCGCCCACACCACGGATGTTCTGCAGAAAGGCACGACCTGGCTGGCGGGAATTTTCCTCGGTGCCGCCGTCCTTCACGCCGTGCTCACCGCCCAGACCCTCAAACAGGAAGATCCCGGCGAACTCCTGCCGGCGGCCGCGGCCGAGCCGGCCATTCCGCCGATGCCGCCGAACCTCAGCGATCTTCCCGAGTCGACGCCGCCCACGGCTCCCGCCGAACCGGCCACCGACGCTCCCGCTCCGGCCGAGAACACCGCCGACGAGAAACCGGCTAGTCCCGCTCCCGCCGAGACTCCCAAGGCCGAAGGTGAAACTACGGCCCCGGCTCCCGAGAAAGCTCCGGCAGCGCCCGACGCCCCCAAGGATTCCGGACAGTGAGTCGGTCGCGCGGATGCGGGGCCCGATTCTCGTTCCCCGCTCCCCGTAACCCGGCCGGCGCGCCTGCTGACTTTCGCGCGCCCGTTTCCATCGCCCCCTCGGTGAGACCGTGAAAGGCAAGCTCCAGAACGCCTTTCCCTACCTCGCCTATCTCGGATATCGTTCGACGGCCCGCCTGGCGGCTTCCCTCTCGCTGGCGAACTGCCGGAAACTCGGTTCGCTCGGTGGCCGGCTGGTCTACTGGTTCGCCGGGCCGTATCGACGACTGGCGCGCCGAAACCTGCGGCTCGCCTTCGGAGAGGAACGATCCGAATCGGAGATCCGGCAGCTGCTCAAGCAGCACTTCGAGAGTCTCGGCCGCAACACGCTGGTCAGCTTCAAGCTGGCCTCGATGGATGCGGACGAGGTCGAGTCACACGTTCGCTACGAGAACGGCCACTACATCGAGGAGGCCGCCGCCGCCGGGAAAGGCGTCATCGCCGCGATCGCTCATCTCGGGCCATGGGAACTCTTCGCCCAGCTGCCATCCCTGGGGCGCGGCGTCAGCCCGGCGACCATGTACCGGGCCTTGGACAATCCCTTCATCAATGCCCACGTCGTCGCCCAGCGCGGACGGATCGGGGTGAAATTGTTCGATCGCTCCAGCGGCGTCTACGGGCCGCTCAAGCATCTCCGCGAAGGAGGCGGCATCGGCATTCTCTTCGATCAGCACGCCGGCGACCTCGGAATCTGGAGTCCGTTCTTCGGCCGGCTTTCATCGACCACCAACCTGCCCGCCCTGCTCAGTCAACGCACCGGCGCTCCGGTGATTTCCATCGCCATCCTCCCCGATGGCGAGGATCGCTGGAGGGTCGTCTACCAGCCGCCGCATTTTCCCGAGACGAAGAAGCGTCCCCTGGCGGAGAAGGCCGCCACGCTGACCGCCACTCTCAATCGTGAACTGGAAGCGGCCATTCGGCAGGCCCCCGGGGAGTGGTTCTGGGTGCACAATCGCTGGAAGACGCCGCAACCCGATTTTCTCCTCGGTGAAACCAGGCGCGGTCTCCACCTCCCCGAGGGCGCCGGGCTGAAGCCGTTCCGCCTCCTGCTGCGTTCCCCGAATCCACTCGGCGACGCCTGCATGGCGGTCCCGGCGATCCGGGCGATCCGCGCTTCCGCCCGGCCAGATCTCCACCTCACCGTTTTCTGCCGCGAAAACCTCGGACCCATCTGGGAGAGTTGCCCCGAGGTCGATGCCGTCATCACCATGCCGCGCGATGCCAGTCCCCGGGATGCCGCGCGGATCCTGCGCCGGGAACCCGCTTTCGACGCGGCGGTTCTTTTCCCGAATTCCCTGCGCGCCGCGCTCGAGGCCTGGCTGGCGAAGATTCCCCGCATCGTCGGGTTCCGGGGACACTCGCGGAAATGGTTGGTGGACCAGGTCGTGCCCCCTCTCCCCGTCGGACCTCCCCGTCATCACGCCCACAGTTACCTCGCCCTCGCTGCGCACATCGGCGCCGACATCGACGCGGAATCGGAGGCCATCGACCGCCCCGAGGAGTCTCCCACGCCCCGGCGGGTCTCGGGAGGCTCCCGCCGCAAGCTCGGAATCTGCCCCGGCGCCGAGTATGGTGCCGCCAAGCGCTGGCCCGAGGATCGCTTCGCCACAGTGGCCAATGCCGTGCGGCGGGAACTCGACTGCGACATCGCGCTGTTCGGCAGTCCCAACGAGCGACCCATTGGCGAGGCCCTGGCCGCGCTCATCGAGGGGGAATGCGACAATCGGATCGGAAAGACCTCGCTCGCCGAACTGGTCGAGGACGTGAAGACCTGCGATGCCGTCCTCACCAACGACACCGGCACCATGCACCTGGCGGCGATGCTGGGTGTGCCGACCATCGCCATTTTCGGTTCCACCGAGCCGCTCTGGACCCGACCGCTGGGCCGGGGTCACCGTGTCATTCGCCAGCACGTCGAGTGCAGTCCCTGCTTCCTCCGGGAATGCCCCATCGATTTCCGCTGCATGAAGGAAATCGATCCCCGGAAAGCAACCGACGCCGCGATCGAGATCCTGCGCTGAATGGCGAAAGCCCCTTGGGAAACCTCCCAAGGAATCAGGTAGGATTCACCGGCCCTCTGCCGGCGCGCGGAACAAGCCAAGCCAACCCTTGCCTTACACGCGGCGGCGCTTCCGCTTCAGGTGCAGCTGGGCCATCGACTTCTGGATCGCAGCCTGGACGGTGGCGATCTCTTCGTCGCCCAGCTTTTCCTTGAGTGCCGCTTCGGCCCGCTCGAGCGCCTCGGCCACGGCGGCCTCGTCGATCTCGGCTTCGCTCACGGCCATGTCGGTCAGCACCGCCACCGATTTCCCGGTGATCTCGACCACGCCCTCGCCGACGGCGAGTTCGTGCTCTTCACCGCCCTTGGTGTAGCGGAGTTCACCCGGCGAAAGGGTGGTGACCAGATCGGCGTGATTTTCCAGCACGCCCATCTCCCCCTCGATACCCGGCAGGACCACCAGGTCGACAACGTCGGAGAAGGTGCGCTTCTCCGGAGTGACGATTTCGAGTCGCAATGCCATGGGAAAAAGAGGGAGGGAAAAAGGATTTCGCCGCAGAAAGAAAAAACGGAGAGAAAGGTTACTTCTCGACCGAGTCGATGCCGCCCTTCATGTAGAAATTCCCTTCGGGGACATCATCGTGCTGGCCGTCGAGGATCTCCTTGAAGCCCTTGACCGTGTCGACAACCGAGACGTAGACCCCGGGAGTGCCGGTGAAGACTTCGGCCACGTGGAACGGCTGGGAAAGGAAACGCTGGATCTTACGGGCGCGGAACACGGTCAGCTTGTCCTCGGGACTGAGTTCGTCCATCCCGAGAATGGCGATGATGTCCTGGAGATCCTTGTAGCGCTGGAGCACGGTCTGGACTCCACGGGCCACCGCGTAGTGTTCCTCACCGACGATGTCGGGCGCGAGCGCCTTGGAGGTCGAGGCCAGGGGATCCACCGCGGGGTAGATACCCAGCTCGGCGAGGGAACGCTCGAGCACGACCGTCGAATCGAGGTGCGCGAAGGTGTTGGCCGGCGCGGGGTCGGTCAAGTCATCCGCCGGCACGTAAACCGCCTGGAACGAGGTGATCGATCCCTTGTTGGTGGAGGTGATTCGCTCCTGCAACTGGGCCATTTCCGACGCCAGGGTCGGCTGGTAACCCACCGCGGACGGCGTCCGGCCAAGCAGCGCGGACACCTCGGCACCCGCCTGGGAGAAACGGAAGATGTTGTCGACGAAGAGGAGCACGTCCTGGTTCTTCTCGTCACGGAAGTACTCGGCCATGGCCAGCGCGGACAGGGCCACGCGAAGACGGGCGCCCGGAGGCTCGTTCATCTGGCCGTAGACCAGCGCCACCTTGGAGTTGGAGATATTCTCCTGGTCGATGACCTTGGCGTCGCTCATTTCCCAGTAGAGATCGTTCCCTTCACGGGTTCGCTCACCCACCCCCGCGAACAGCGAGTAACCGCCGTGCTGCTTGGCGATGTTGTTGATGAGTTCCATGATGACGACCGTCTTGCCGACACCCGCACCACCGAAGGCGCCGACCTTGCCGCCCTTGGTGAAGGGGCAGATGAGATCGATGACCTTGATTCCCGTCTCGAGGATCTCGGCGGAAGTCGATTGCTCCACCAACTCGGGAGCGGGACGGTGAATCGGGTAGTGCTTGGTCGCCTTGACCTCGCCCTTCTCGTCCACGGCATCGCCAGTCACGTTGAAGATGCGGCCGAGCACGCCTTCTCCGACGGGCACGGAAATGGGAGCCCCGGTATCGGTGATCTTCATGCCGCGCTTGAGACCTTCCGTCGACGACATGGCCACGGCGCGAACCCAGCCGTCACCGAGGTGCTGCTGCACCTCCAGCGTCAACTTGGTGGGCGAACCGTAGAGTTCGTACTCCACCGTCAAGGCGTTGTAGATGGCCGGCAGATTTGCGGCATCGGAGAAGTCGGCGTCGATCACCGGTCCGATCACCTGGACGATTTTCCCTTCGTGGCTCATGGCGTCTTTTTCCTGTCTTGAACTTGAATCTTACTGGAGGTGCTGAAAGCGAATGAATGCTTGCTTGCTTGCTTGCTGAAAAATGGGGCGTGTCGGGAGCCGACGGATCACTCGAGAGCCTTCATGGCGGTCGTGATCTCGAGGATCTCGTTGGTGATGGCCGCCTGGCGCTGCTTGTTGTATTCGAGGGTGAGATCCTTGATGATCTGCTTGGCGTTGTCGGTGGCGCTCTTCATGGCCACCATACGCGAACTGTGCTCGGACGCCCGGGACTCCAGCAACATCTGGTAGACCTGGTTGTTCACATACTGAGGCAACACGGTATTGAGCACCGTGGACACGCTGGGCTCGAAAATGTAGCCACCACCGCTCGGCGATCCCTCTTTCGCGGGCGCGCCGGGCTCGCTGTCTCCACCCATGCCGACGTAGTCCTTGTCCCGGCCGAGGTCGATGGGACTGATCGGCAGCAGTTGCTCGATCATCGGCTCCT